>NZ_JAWXXL010000025.1:0-49727 GCF_034334985.1 Acutalibacter intestini
TCGATGAAGCCGTCCCGCTGCAGGTCTTCATATGCTTTCTGTACGGATGTAACACTTACATGAATGGACTTCGCCAAAGCGCGCATGGAGGGAATGGAATCACCGGTTTGCAGCTCGCCGCTCATAACCTTCGCTTTAATCTGCGAGGTAATCTGCTCATAGATTGGCTGACCTTTATTGCTACTGATGATTATTTCCACGCTATTCCTCCTCTCATCACTTTAATTGTATTGGTTGTACCGGTATATTATAATCAATTCATACACCAATGTCAAGAGGATCGTTTTGAAATAACAAGTAAGACCAGAATAAAAACGCCCTCACTGGTCCAAGAAATAGGTGTAACATGAATTTAATATGCGCAGTATCTTTCCGGTTAATTATGCGCGATAATATGTTGATTCGGTTCTTCTTTCTGGTTCCCCTCCACTGGCAAACTTATGCCAGTGTCTACCGGCTCGTATTCACCCCGCAGATATTCCTGCCCATCTACCCATTCCGGTACAAATTCAGGAACACCATTGCCCACCGTTTTTTTACTGTTCAGGTTCTTCTGTTGGGCTGCCGGGAGCTGAATTCTTCCGTACATCCTCGCCGTCATCAACAGGCTCGCTGATGGGCGGCGTGTATGTTTCACCGTCCACCCACTCCGGAACAAGCTCTTGTGCTCCCTGCTTCATCCCGGTCTGAGACTGTTTTCCGCTCTGAGCGTCATTTTTATCTCCTGAATTGTTTCCACAGGCGGCAAAAGATAAAATCATGACTGCGGCCAAACCACAAAGTAACAATTTTTTCATGTTGGATTCCTCCGTTTCATTTATTGGATTATGGATATATTGGCGTCGCCTCTGATGATAGAAGCTACCACCTTTAATACCTCTTCCTGCTGAATCTGCCAGCCCACAACCAAATACTGGATTCCGCCCGATCGAAACTCTGCAGTATAGAGTTCCGGGACATTTCCTGATATGTGCTGGACTCCGAATGTTACATCTGTTCCGCTGATATCCGTTGTCTGCCGGTTTGTTTCTGGTTCCAGATACAAACACGTCGCAAGCTCTCCTACTTTGGCTGCTTGTATGGAAATCCCTTTTACATAGCCGGTTTCCTCAAACAGCTCCGGAGAGCCATCCTCATAGAAGCCCGTATAGAATCCCAACGTTACAAGGTCGGATACAACCGCGCCATCCTTTGTATAGACCGGCTCTGCATGGTCATTATACGATGAGGCCGTTAAACCGGCCGGAACATACGCCGGCCGCAGATCTTTTCCGTAATACGCAGATATCTCTGCAGCATTCCAGCTACGCACATCATATACAGTTGGGTCATACCCGACATCGTTCCCGCCAATGCCGTCGATGGTGTTATTGTGTATCAGATCCATATCCAGCAGAAAAGCGTCAGACTCCTCCGGCACCATTTCAATCGATCCAGGGGGCTGTGTGACTGGCAGTGCAGTTTCTTTCAAAGAGGCAATTCCGATTGCCGTACCGATCAGTATTACAAAACAAGCTGCTATACTGATATATTTGTTAAAGAAGGACAGCTTGGATTTTCTTATCTGTTTTGTCTCAGCTTCTTGAATAAACTTCTCATCAACAAAGCTCATGCCAACCATCAGATCTTTCCCATTCATACGGCTACGCCCTCCTTCCTTAAAAATTCCTTCAACTCATTTCTTGTACGGAACAAAGCCGTTTTCACCTTGCTTTCGCCTATGCCGTACCTTTCCGAGATGCTGCGGATAGAATCGGTATACCAATAGCGCCGCATGAATATCAGTCGCTTTTCCTCTGTCAGACTGGAAAGGAATTTGTTCAAGAGCTGCCCAATCTCCTCGCCGGTACGGTTTTCGTCTATCTCAGAAGCAGGATCTGGAATGCACAGTTCCATTTCATCTGTCAGCGCAACCAGCTCGGCACTTCTTTTTTTCGCATTCTTCCAGTCCAGTTTCCCGAACGAAAGATACCGGCAGATCTTCGCGATATAGGCAAAGAAATAATCGGGCTTTTTCGGCGGAATGGTATTCCATGTTTCAAGGAATGTATCATTCACACTTTCTTCCGCATCCAAACGGCTGTTTAATATTTTCATCGCAAGCTGGTGGAGTCTTGCACCGTACTTTATTTCAGTTTCCTTGATTGCCGCCTCGCTGCACTCCCAAAATAGCTGTACGATTTCTTGATCCTCCATTGGAACCTCCTTCCTTCCATGTGTAGAGATAACCTCTCTCACCCTTTAAGTGGGATTTTATATCCTGTCGGTTACATACTCACATAAAATTTTTTGAATCTAATTTCGAAAGGCGGAAATCCATTTAGGATTCCCGTCTGATCTGCTCTATAAAGGTTGCTACTTTGGCGTCATCCTTATTGGCATTCTACTATTCCATAACCCATAATAGCCAATAAGCGCATAGCTTTCTCTACATTTCGTGCATATGAAATGATAGTTGCCTTCTCATAGACTTTACCAACTAATTGATGTACGCTCAATTTATGAAACCTGATGTTTGGCAAACACTCTTCGGGAGGCAAATACGCTAATCGCTATAAAAATGACAGCTGCCGGAATTGCCCACACCGCATAGAATACGCCGTTGCTCATTTGCTCTACCGACATAAGCGAAACAAATTGCGCATGATACATCGGCAAAAGCCCTATATACCGAAATAAAGGATTGGTTTCGGACAGAGGCCATATCATAGGGAAAAAGTACACTGCCTCTGAAGTAACTACCGCCACCATTTGATTTTTGCTGACGGCTGAGATTAGCAGTGTAATGCCTGCAACGCTCATCGTTCCTGTAAAGGCCAACAGAACCTGATATTTCAGCAGTGTTCCGCATGTCATATTGAAAGGAATATATCCCTCTCCAAATGACATAGGCGCAAAAAGGATGCTGCAGTCCAATCCCTCTTTTCCATATAGCACGAATGCAAAGAGAAGATTGGCAGCAACTACTGCCAGGGTAACGATAAATGCGGCAATCAAACCAGCGCCGACCTTCGCCGCACTACATTTTGTCCTTCCATATTTCCGTCATCCGATACCGAAAGCAACAAGCCATCATCCTGCAATGAAAAAGACAGTGTAATGGAAGTCTGGGCAAACCGCACAGCATTCGCTATGAGATTATTGCATACTTGAGAAACAAATATTTTATCCATAAGAATATCACAGTCAACCGTTTCCTTTTGCATAAGTAGCTTTTTCCCGTTTTGTGTGCATAAAATCTTGGCACTTTCCTGCAGAGACGATAAGAACTGCTGTAAAGGAACCGATTTATATTCCGGCCGCGTATCCTCCAGCCGCCGAAGGTTACTCATACTATTTTCGTAGGCTTCCATACGCGCAAGGTGCTTTCCCATGGTGGCAGCAATTTCTTTTGTCTGGACATGTTCACTTGCCTGCAGCATTTCGTTATATCCTTTCAGCACTGTGAGAGGGGTACGCAGGTCATGTGCAAAAGCGGCATTGAGCCGCTTGCGTTCTTCTACCTGACGCCACATTTCAGAAAAATTATTTGCAAGCATAGCCCGCATGGTTTCAAAAGAGCCAACCAGTCTCCCCAATTCATCTTTGCTGTCATATCCAATCGAAAAGTCTAAATCGTTATTGGATATCTTTTCTGATGCTGTCCGTAACTCAGCAAGCGGCTTTCTCAGCTTTTTTCTGTAAAACAGCAATGCCGCCGCTATAATACACAACGCAGAATACACAGGTGCGGCAATCAAGGGAATCTGTTTCAAAAGATTTATAGTGCGTTCGTCACTTGGAGACAACGGAACAAATTCTTTTCCAATATATACGCCGTCTCCCAAGCGTTCGCCCTGCTCATTTGTCAGATAATATTTTTCACCGGACGCTAGGTAAGACGTCCGAATGGCTTTGGCTGCTCTTTCGCATATAGAATTTGTCATTACCGAAAGAGCCAGTGCAAGCATAACAAAAATCACAATATAAAGCACAAGACTCTTTGGTAGAGATAAGTCTTGCCTGGCACGCTTCATTTTATCCATTTATACCCGCACCCCCAAACTGTTTCGATATACACGTTGTCTGTATATGCAGCTATTTTTGTCCGGATCCTGCGAATATGCTCTGTTACAACGCTGCTGTCACCTTCGCTGTCATAGCCCCAAATACTTTCATAAATCCGTTCCTTATCGAAAATCTGCCCCGGATTCTGGGATAAAAACTCTACGATGTCAAATTCTCTTTTTGCAAATCCTATGCGTTTCCCCTGAAAGAACAGACAACGTTCTGCATAGTCGATAACCAAGTCACTGGAAAACTTAATCTTCGCCTCGAAATTATGCCGTGTTTCTCTCCGTAAATGTGCTTTTACCCTTGCTTCAAGCTCCACAAGTGAAAAGGGCTTAACGATATAATCATCACCGCCGGCAGCAAATCCTTTTACCTTATCTGTATCTTCAATCCGGGCGGTCAGAAAAAGAATAGGACACGATATATAATCCCGAATATGCCTTCAGACCTCTAATCCATCCAGCCCTGGCATGCATATATCAAGCAAAATAATATCCGGGTTATGCTCCACTTGTTTTAGCGTCTCTGTTCCATTGGCTGCTGTTAAAACGACATAGCCTTTGCTCCTAAAGAAACTTCCAAGCATTGACACAATATCCGCTTCATCATCAGCTATCAGTATTTTGCACTCATTTTTCACACCTCCATTTGGATTAGTATAACAGATGCTTCTCAACATTTTATCTACATCTTCTTTCCTCTCATATTATGTCCAATAAGCTTTCTGCTCTTTCCATATTTCATGGGTGCTGAATGATAGCGTCTACATAGGTCAGCATCATAAAAAAGCAGATGCTTTATGGTCAAACTCATATATCTAAAAGCAATGAGGGCAGAGATGCAGATCTCCACCCTCATTATTT
This sequence comes from Acutalibacter intestini, assembly GCF_034334985.1. Taxonomy (NCBI): domain Bacteria; kingdom Bacillati; phylum Bacillota; class Clostridia; order Eubacteriales; family Acutalibacteraceae; genus Acutalibacter; species Acutalibacter intestini. The sequence continues at coordinate 4,917 of NZ_JAWXXL010000025.1, forward strand.
CTTCTTTGCTTCCCATATTCGACAACCATTTTTGTATTCTTGCTTACAATAGGGCACAACGCCCATTCGGTTTTTACCATCTCACAACCTCCTTACCACCATAACATTGAAGCTAATGTTGTAACGGTTGCATCATCATCGTCATTGTTTTGCGTTTCGATTTTGCAAAAACCAACCCATTTCTCTTGTTCGGAAATATCGCAAACCATATAGCTGCATTGAAATTCCTTTTGTAAACGGAGAACAACAGCAGAATTAACTTCAACATTCAAAATATTTTTTAGATTATCAAAGGATAACTTAATCTCTGTTTTTCCGGTATTTTCAAGATATTTTTGCAATTCTCTATAATTTCCCATATTATCCTCCTTTCAACACCGATTTTTATAACAAAATATAGCAACATAATATGATACCAGAGTGGGGAACCTGACTTAGCATGGACTCTCCGTTCTGTTTAATTATCATTCGCTCTCTTGCTCTTTCACTGTTCTCTGCGTCGGTATACGCGGTTCGCACGAGGGAAGCTCTATCTGACTTTTATAGGTTATCTTATTTCCAAGATACTTGAAGCCTCCATTGTCAGATGGCATTACCGTAACTTCATGCGTAAAAAGGCAATCCGTTTTATTATCCAGACACATAACATTCACTTTTAATGTTATCGACCCGTCTTTGTTCTTTATTGCCTCTGTAATTTCCGGTATCACTGTCGGGTAATATGCAATGTTGGAACAGTTAAGCTCCTGCCAAGGGTATATGTCCTTTGTAGAATCATATAATGCTTTTTCCCTAAACTCAGACAGAGGAATATCAAAATAGGGAAGTATTGTATTTTCAAATACATCTGAGGGAATACAGCAATGGTAATAGGGCTCATCCTCTTGCGCATAGTCCCTTGCATAGACATAATCATTGTGTTTCAATTTATATAGCCATTCAAACAGGTCGTTAAAGCACAAGTCCCCATAATCCGAAGTATCCCAATCACAGAGAAACAGATTTACATTGTGATACCCCACCGGCATAATATACCTCGCATTCAAATCATATCTTTCTTTGTCTACGGGTTTCAACCTTAATAATTTTGCCGCTTCCCAACCTGTGGTTGTAGGAACATCCTGGTAATAAAAATCTCCATTATAATTCATATTCCAATTTATTATTTCCCTTTTTAAACCATTGTTTAACTCAAGATTACCTTGTTTGTTCCAAGATGTAGATGCAAAAATGCTGATTGCTTCACCATCTTCATACCGTAACGAGTTGTAATATAATTCTCCTAAGGATGAAACTTCCCAAAATACGGTTTTCGCATCCTTTCCTTCTCTAACAGCATCCCAAAATTCTAAAATACCGTCTGAGTTTTCAAGGTATTCCGGATAAACTTCATCGCTGTTAATAACCGGATATCCGGCTTTCATCAAAACAGATTCAATCGTATCTATTGCATCCTGGCTGATAACAGTTTCATCCGACCAATCTGAAGAAGGATACTTTTCTGCTTGTTCATATATGTCCTTATAAAGTGGGAACATTTTTTCACATTCATTCTGGATAGCCCTCATCTCATCTTCGGATATTTTTTCTCCACCATACCTGAAGTCTATACCAATTGTTTGTGACGTTTCTTCCTTTAACATATCATTATCAGGTGTAGAGTTATTGCAGCTACTAAAAATTACAGCCAGCATAAAATTCAAAACCATAACCTTGATTTTTTTCATTGCTATTACCATACCTTTCTGCCGTCGCGCCCAGTTGCAGCAATATTGTTTTGAATTGTGAGGCAATACCGGAGAAATCAGGCACGCTTCAGATCATGTAAGATTTATTATAGCAAAAGGCGTGGATGGATTCTCCACTTTTCATCCTCATCTAATGATAGCCTACACGAAGAAAAATCCAGTACGCATGACAAAAGCTGATTATATATCTACTATCTTTCCGAGATACTAACAGCTTCAACTGCAACACTGCCGCCCCTTACAATCTCAATTCTATTCGTAAATTTCCTTTGCAGCAAAGCAATCAAATCATCATTTCTGTTTTCTGTTTGGGTACATTCCAAAAGAACGGCAGTGCCGTCATAGTCAATAATTGTAACCCCAAATACTTTTGAAATTCGAAACATCTCTGTTATATCCCCATCAGAGCAGCCATTTACCCTTACAAACAGGATTTCTTTCATGTGAATGGGGGTGTCCGTATAGTCCACTAATTTGATTACCTCGACACTCCTGCTTAGCTGCTTCTTAATCTGCTCAAAAGTCTTATCGTCACTCGTTAAGCTGATCGTCATCCTCGATATGGTACTGTCCTCTGTAACTCCAACTGTTAAACTGTCTAAATTATAAGACTTGGCAGAAAATAAGCCTGAAATGCGGGCAAGTACGCCTATTTCATTTTCCACAAATAAACATATCCATCTTTTTTTCATTCTTCGTGTTCCTCACTTTCCAGAATCATATCGTTAAGGGAGTTCCCTGGGGGAACAATCGGCATAACATTGATTTCTCTGTCTATAATAAATTCAATAACTGTAGGAGCTTTTGTATTCTGCTTTGCACTTATCAAAGCATCTTTTATATCTGCCGGCTTGGTGACACGGATGCCTTTTGCCCCATAGCTCTCCGCCAGTCTGATAAAATCGGGCGTATATTCTGGGCAGCAATGGTTTGGCGTATTGCAGCCGATCTCGCAGCTCTTTCGGTAACGCATACAAGTACTTGAATACCGTCTGTCATAGAACATTTCCTGCCATTGCCGCACATTCCCTAAATATCCGTTATTCAATATACAGATGATAATAGGAAGCTCGTAAACGACAGCAGTAGCCATTTCCTGTATATTCATCTGCATACCGCCGTCTCCAGAGATAACAATTACATCTTTATGTGGATTGCCAAGCTTAGCCCCGATTGCCGCAGGGAAGCCGTAACCCATAGTTCCCAATCCTCCAGAGGTCAGCATTTGTCTATTTTCATCAAGCGCAAGAAACTGTGTTGTCCACAACTGATTCTGTCCAACATCTGTAGTGACAACTGCATCCGTAAAGATTTCATTGACGGCTTTTATTACCATTTGCGGAGTCAGTCCAGATCTCCCCATGTCGATGGGATATTCCTTTTTCCAATCATTGATTTCATTTACCCATTCCGAAACAGAAAGCGGCTCTGCTTTTTCAAGCAGGGAGCAGATTGCTTTCTTCGCATCAGCCACGATAGGGACATCCACCACAATATTCCGTGAAATGGAGGCTGCGTCAATGTCAATGTGGATTATTTTGGCGGCTGTCGCAAATTTCTCTATCTTTCCCGTGATACGGTCGTTAAAACGTGTCCCTATAGAAAATAGGACATCGCAGTTACTGATTGCCCTGTTTGCCGCATAGCTTCCATGAATCCCTATATTACCCACATATAAGCTATGCGTTGTGGGAATTGCTCCTTTTCCCATAATGGTGGTGATGACAGGAATACCTGTGAGCTCCGCAAGCCGTGTCATCTCTTTGTTTGCATGTGCGATATTCACTCCGCCTCCTATCAGAAAGACGGGCTTTTTCGCATGGCGCAAAATATCCAACGCTTTATTTAACTGCCCCATATGTACGGAGGTGTTCGGCTTATAACCTCGAATAGTTATTTCTTTCGGGTAAAAATCGCTGCCATACGCCCTCTGGATGTCCTTCGGCAAATCAACAACAACTACGCCTGGCTTTCCTGTCTTTGCAATATAAAAAGCCTTTCTGATTGTTTCTGCCAAATCCTCTCTCTTTCGTACAGTTACCGCATATTTGCTGATGCTTCTTGTAATGCCTACGATATCCACTTCTTGAAAAGCATCATTCCCAATCAGGCTGGTTGGCACTTGCCCCGTAAAGCATACAAGCGGAACACTGTCATAATTTGCAGTGGCAATACCCGTAACGAGATTCGTAGCACCGGGTCCGCTGGTTACAAGACAGACACCCACTTTTCCTGTGGAACGGGCATATCCGTCTGCCGCATGGACTAAACCCTGCTCATGGCGTGGCAAAATTACATCTATATCCTTTTCTCCATATAACGCATTAAATAGGTCTATTGCCTGTCCTCCTGGATAAGCAAATAAAGTTGTAACAGATTCCTCTTTTAATGCTTTCACAAATAATTCAGCTCCTGTTATCTCCATAAATAACATTCCTCCTTTTTGTATGCGTGTGCTTGCTTGCATATAGTCTATTTTTTTCGGTACTACCATAAGGGCAGTACCGATTTTTACTGTTCCAATCCCTTTATGAACATTTGCACACTGCTTTTTATGTATTCATCTTTTTCTACTTTAGATAATTCATTTCCAAAAGACGCATTTAAAAACGCATAGCCAAATGTTGATGAAAAGACTGTCAGAGCCAGAGCATCAAAATCTGCTTTTGGTATTTTTCCCAAATCAAACATTTTATTAAGATACTGCGTAAACGATGATAGAAAAGCCTGTGGAACTTTCATAATGAGGGCAGACGTTTCCTCATATAATTGAGGCGCTCTCAGACCGATAGATAAATTTACAAAATCTGGCGTCATCCTGTCCATATATGCTTTCATAAACATTTCTATGTCTGCCTGCAAATCCCACTGCACATTTTCAAAAATTTCTGGTGTAATATTTGCCCTCCATCCCGTTTGGCTTACACCTTGCAGCACAATATCTTTCTTATTCTTAAATTTCCGAAACAGGGTACATTCATTTACACCTGCAGCTTTTGCAATCGCTTTCGTTGTCGTAGCAACGTATCCATTATCTCTTACCAGCATCATTGCAGCATCTATAATTTTTTGACTTGTTTCATCCAAATTATCACCTCCATGCAAGTACACGCTTTCATTATAACAAAAAAGTACCTAAAAGTCAACCAATCCACTTTCAGTACTGAAATACTGAAAGTAATCTTTTAAGTAAGAGGTGTAAAATGCAATTGCAAGCACATCAAAACGGATAAACGGCATAGCCCAAAAGCTATACCGTTTCCAGCGAACATTCTTATATTGTTTATAAGTGCCCTCATCCTTTGGATCCCATATATCTGTAATTGTATAGTGCGCTCAACCCCATCTGTTCGTCTTCTCGCATTCAAGTTTCCATTTGCAAGGGTTTCACCCATATTTCCATACATGCCATATCTTCTGCGGCACGATGATACTTTTCTGCCGAGAATGGCTCAGTTGTTAAGCCGTGTCTGGGCAGCCATGTACCAAAAAGATACTTATTGGCCTGATTGAGCGCCACTGTTACCAGGTCTTCAAAGTTCTCCGCTTCAATCGTGCAAACAATATATTCTCCTGTCAGGAGTTCCTTATACACAAATCCCTCCGGTAACTGATCCAGGATTTTTTGAACAAGTCCGCCTGCAAAATAAGTGAAACACCCCTGTGCGGAATTTCCCATGTAGGACATTCCCATTTCTACCCCACTGCTAAGACTTGCCCCCAGCAGTTCCTTCTCCTTGTGGTAGCGCCTCCAAAGCTGTCCCGGTACATCTACGCCGGTACTTTCACCCACTGGTGTTTGTTCAGAGATTTTAACCTCTGTTTCAAAGCCGAGATATGTGTCCGGCTGTTCCAGCTTCTTTCTTTGAATTTCCAAGACGATATCTCCCACTACCAGCGGAACACCTTCATCCACCAATACATAATTCATTGAGACTTGCGGGCGGTCAAATGTATTCAGCATCGGTAAATCCTTTCTGTACTCGTCTGGAGTCATTCCATATGTTCCTTTGAAAACCCGTGTGAAATTGGCATGACTGGAAAAACCATAGTCCATGGCTATATCAAGAATCCTTCGGTCCGTATCCTTTAGATTTCCGATTACCTTTGCCAGACGGCGGAGCTTCACATATTCCTGTACCGGTTTACTGACCAAGCGCTTAAACAGGCGCTGGAAATAGAACGGAGGCAGGCAGGCGGTAGTTGCCAGCTCTTCCGTCGAGATTTCTTCTGCCAAGTGTTCCTCAATAAAATCTAAGGATTGTTCGATTGCTTCCCATGCGTGCATTGCGGCGCCTCCTATATTTGATAATCCCATCATACCATACTATTTTTGACCGGGCTTCTCACCCTATGCCTTTTTACCTAAATAAGTTTTGCTCAAAAAACTAACTTAGCCACCACATCATCTTTACTTACAAAGGGATTCAGCCAATACCGCGAATCATAGGAGTTATCTGCATTATCACCAAGAACATAATAGTAGCCTTCCGGAACTGTCATACTGATACCGTTTCTCTCTACCATATCGCCAGCGGTCGCTGCAATCCTTTTTACGAGCAGCTTCCCATCATGTCGGAATACAATAATATCTCCCGTAACCAATTCAGAATATATCCGGAATCCGATAATATAACTTCCTTTTTCAAGCGTCGGCTCCATAGACTCAGTTGGTACATAGCCTATCAGAAACACGCACTTCAAAAGAATAAAAGTAAGAAGCATTGCAATGGCAGGAAAAGCTGGCGCACGCCGCACGCATCCATGGGTATAAAATAAATATGGTGATAAATGGAGTCGAACCGGAACTCAAGCCTCCGGCTCTTATCCGACTCCAGCAATGTCTTCAGGGCAATTTCACCAGACTCACCAAAAAGCACCGCGGAATCGATCCGGTCCGTGCCGGCATTCAGGCGCCCGACTTCGATGAGATTGTAAAGTGCCTTAAACTCCCCCATACCGCTCCATTTCATTGCGGCTGCGCGTGTATTGTAAACGGCATAACAGCTGCCGTGAGAAAAAATAGCCCCGACCATCCGGGTGAACATGGTCTTGTTCATCTCCGCCTGGCCAATCTTTTTGATGTCCCTTGCAAAATAGAATGAACTGCCATCCGGTGTGACAGAGAACCGACCTCCATTTTGCAGCTGGGGGAGCAGGTAGGGTCTCATTTCTATTCCTGCCCGCATACAAAGCATCACCGCCTCTGATACCCTATGGTTCCTCTCCCTGTGGGCTGAGTCTCCGGGAAAACGATGATTCCAGAATGCGTCCATATAATACTGGTACGCTTCCGGGTAAACCCAATCCAGTATGGGAAGGGCAGCCTTATACAGCCGGACAGTTTATGAATCGCCTTTTCCGGTAACTGTCAGAAGGCGGCAGGTCATTTCCGTTTCAGTCTGGGGATTTCGGATTGTCTGGGGCAGGGATAGTTTTGTTACCAACGCCTTCAGAACACGCTCATTTCCAAGCAACCGGAGCGAACGAAACGGGAACTCACCCACAGCAGAAAGCAGTGTGATGAGCTGCCAGGCCTGACTGCCCGGACGGAAATGCAACATTTTAGCTCACTCCCGATTTGAAGAATTTTCCGACAACATGACTGCTCTCTTTGTCGGATTTTCCCGCATAGTGCCGCCCCCAGATTGCAGCAATTCCGGGTGTTTTCTGCCATTTTGGATATATGTATTTTTTAGAGGCAGGAATCTGCCCGTTTTTACATATGTTTTTTTGCTTAAATCTTCTGCGTTTCATACAGTCTCACCCCCTCATCCGGCATTGCCCGTTCCGTTACCAGCCACAATGGAAAATCCTTTTTCGGCACTACATATACCTCAGTGCGTTCATCCATCCCCGATACACTGCAGTAATAATGAGCGCATACCTTTGGGCTGTCATCGGGCATCACATACAGTGCTACGATATCCGATACCATGTTGACTTCGATATTATCATGGTCCCGTTTCTGGCGTTCAGGTCTGTCCCTGCTATAAACATGCCGGTAAATTAATACACAATCCCGATACCGAACCGGCGGCTGTGACTCAAAAAAACTTCGCATGGCAGGGTATAAAAAAGATCGGATATAATCCGCCGAGCCAGAAGACTTTTTCGGAAGCAGCGCTGGGATGCGCAGTGCAAACCAGCCCTCTGCCGTAAACCCAATTTCAACCGGGATGTTTTCTGCAATGCAATTTTCCACTGCGGCTTCTGCTATTGGGCAGCCCGTATATGCCGGGAGCCTTCTTGTCAAAAGCACCAGCCGTTCTGAGATTTCTTTCAGCCGAAGTGCTGCATCGTATGCCGCCTGAAAATTTGCATCCTGATAAAAGCGGCGGACAAAAACCATCTGTGCCTCCAGATTGCGTTTCGCCAGCTCTGCTTTATCTAGGACTTTTATGAATGAATTCTCTCCTGCCATTTCCCACCACCTCCTCTGAATAAAAGATAATCTTCGGTTCCTCTTCCCCCGGAAGTCCACCGTCGCAAACAGACACGGTGCCTCCGGCAGCTTCAGCTTTTCCGCCATTGCAATATGGGGGACAATGATGATATATTTCAAATCCTCCTGCGGCTGCAAAAGCCTTAACTGGCTCTGCTCCCCCTCATAAAGAACGACAATCTCATACCCGATGTTTTCTTTTAAGAAGAATAGCTGGGAGGGATAGACCGCAGGGTAATGTGCCATCGGATCCACATAGTCGATAAACTTGAGCAGCACCCATACGGCCAGTATGACGCGCCGGTCCGGACGGCACATGGGATCCAAACCGATATAGTAGCCGCCGGACACATCCGCGATCTGCATCTGCTTCTTTAAGTTCCGCAGGATCTTTTCGGCTGTCTGTTCCGGCTTTTGGAGCATCCGGATAATCTGTGTCTTTGGCAAAGCCCCATACTGGGACAGCCATTTCACAACATACTGCTCGTCTTGTAACAGCATTCGCAACACCTCCTTGTGCGTATAAATTATAAAATGCGTATTCCTATGCGGAATGCGTTTTTTCTTTCTGGCGTTCCCGCAAAATTGCTTCCAGTTCTGCACGGTCTGTCGTAATCATTTCCTGTTCTTCTTTAGAAGCCTTAATCACGACCGGCACCTTGTTATTATTGGAATAGACCAGCGCCTCGCCCCGTTCAAATCTTGTGATAGAGCGAACCTCTGTCTTTGTCAGCTTCAGGACATCCTGGACGTAACGGGCTTCGTCCGGCTCTAAATTCAAAATGATTTTGTTCTTGGAGTTATTCACGATAGCCCTTCCGTATTTCCCGTCCTCCAGACTGAAAAAGTCCGATAAATCCTGTGTGGCAGAAATAGCCGCACCACCAAAACCTCGTATCGTCTTGAAAATTGTCAGACAGAACTCTGCCGCCTGCTTATTGGAGGATGCACCCACCAGCTGCCAGATTTCATCAATCATGATGGCTTTCTTTTTCGTTCTGTCCGCTTTCACATTGTCCCAGACATAATCCAAGGCAATCATCATACCGACGGGAAGCAGCTTGCCCTTCAGCTCGGACAAATCAAGTACAATGTACTTATTGCTCAGATCCACATTGGTCTGCTGATTGAAGGACTGTGCCGAACCGGTGACAAACCGGCTTACAATAATGGCAATCCTCTGCGTCATCGGATTTTCCAAAAGATTTTTATGCAGGTCTCCGAGGATAGGCATTTTCTTCATCTTGGGCGGCGCCGCTTTGATATCCTCGTACAAGGAATCGTTATCATGCGTGATACCGAAATCCGCATAGGTCTTAATCAGCGCCTCATCCAGCATCTGCTCCTCCTCATTGGTCATATCCGGTATGAGAAGTGAAAAGAAAATCATATATACTCTTACCCTGGCAGTCATATCTACAATTCTTACAACTCCTACACGGAGAAAGATACGCGCGTATTATAGAGGCAAAAAGTGCAACGCGGTTTTCAGGCTCATTTCCATTGGACTCATCCGCATCAGAACCGGTCAATCGTCTGCTATACCATGTAATGAGGCGGTTGATTTGCTCATGGTCTGAACCTCTTTTCTGCGTATTCGCACCCAAAATGCGTATTTCATCAAGAATACTTACAACATCCTCCTGTGTAGGCATTGAAACCTCTGTACCGGTTGGGTACAGTCTATTAAGAATGAAGCAGCCATAGGATCCGGGCAGACGGTACAGAGCAAAGACATCCCCATGCTTCTGAAAAAACCTCCATACCTTCGTCTTTTCCCAGCCCCACCGCTGTCCCAAGGCTTCCAAAGTCAAAACAGCGCCGTATTTTCCATACTGGACAGCCGGCGCCAAAAACGAAAACGCATTGTTTGTCTCCTCAAATACCGTGTGGCACCAGAGGTCAAGCCATGCGTCTGATTCCTCGAATTTATATTGCTTAGCGGCAAGCCGCTCTGTTATGCTGCGGGGAAGGCAGAGAAAGCCATATCCTTCCGTAGCATAAACAGCTCCATCCACACAGGCCTCTCCTGAGCATTTCACAACCCAGTCTGTGACCTGATAGGTCAACTTTTTCGTTTTTGTGTCCAGTGTATATTCTATATATCCCAGTTCTGACAGCGCCTGAAGCGTCTTCAGCGCTTTAGAACGGCTTTTCACACCCAGTATGCTCTTCAGCCCTACAACGCCACCAGACCACATACCGGGGCTTATAGTATTACTGTAGCCACAATAGAAGGCTTGTCCTTTGCGGAACGCTGCACGGGATGCAAGCTTCGCCCAGTATCCCATAAGCCCTTTGCCTTCCGGCAGACGGTTACGGGGCAGCTTTACCCACTGGTATTTCATTAAGCATTTCACATCGGACACCTCCTCTTCTTCTAAAAATGGGCATAAAAATAGGGCGACCTCTTTTCTCTTAAAGAAGCCGCCCTTCAAACATCTTCTGTTAAATTCTTACTGTCAAACCAGGAAGACTATTCGTTTTTATGCCTACCAGATACCAATCATCTCCCATTTCAATTCGTGTAGGAATCCATTTGCCATCTATATTGACATCCATGGTTGTCCCACAGTGCAATCCTCCGTAATAATCTTCCAGACTGAAACGAATATCCATTCGCCCACTTTGTAAGTCTGGCACCAGTACACCTTGTCTCATCGTATCATTCTCCTCTTCAACAGTAATTTCATCATCGGGTTCATATAAGCTTAAACGCTTTTCTCTATCGTTACTTTTACACTGCTGCCTGAGATATTCCTCAAATATACTGCGACGTATCAAAACCTTTTTCCCAACCTTATATACGAATCCGGCTTCGTGCGCCATTCTCGTAAATACCTTTAAGCCAAGCCCATAATAATCGGCGCCCTGATAGTAAGTAATAAAGTCTCGCTGCAACATTTCAATATCTTCATCATCCAGCATGTCTGAAAACATCCATAGATTCCCGCTCATTTTTCTTCCTCCTGCGATGCCAATGTACTCGGTTCATGGAAACGCTCCAGATACTCGTCGAAAATGTCCCGGTTTATCAGAACCGTCCCATCCATCCGATAAATAGCTCCCGCTTTGCTTGCCAGTTCGAGCAGTTTCTTGTGCTGGAGACTGTAAACAATTTCCGCATCCTTATACCGAAGGAATTGTCTGCGCAGTCTCTTGGCACTTTCCCGCACATCATTTCTTTTTTTCAAATCATAATATGACTTTGTGTTTTCGCTGATCATAAGTTTTAAACCCGTTCTTTTATTGATTTGACAATATGACAGAAATTGTGCCTAACGAAAAAGAGAACACCTTCTGAAATTTCTTTCAAAAAGTGTTCTCTTAACAGCGAGTGCTGCATTGCGTTTCTGCTTTTCAACTATTCATCCTGCGTCGTAATCCTTCGTATTTATACGAAAAATTGTTGTCAGTTTGTTGTCAACTTGGATTTGAAGTGCTGCAAACCCGCATAAATACTGGGTTTATTTGTCTAAGGGCTTCATCGTCGGGATTAAAGCATGAACCGTCCATATGGGGGCAAATGCTCTCGTTTTCGTGCTATTCCCATACATTTTTAAAGCGTTCATGTTGAATCCTCTCTTTTCCTCTCGCAACTTTGCGGCGAAAAGGTGTAAAACGAAGTGTAAAATTAGGTGTACTTAACTGATCTTGATCTTGCCTTCAAGATTGGCAAAACTCTCCTGCTTTTTCTCCTTCGTGGCCTCGTTATAAATGTCCATAGTAGTTGAAATGTCCGCATGGCCCATGATTTCTTGGATCACTTTCAGATTGGATTCATTTTCACAGAAGCGAGTGCAGAAAGTATGTCTAAGGTTATGCGCTGAGAAATGCGGAAGGATTATAGGCTCCCGGCGTTCCTTTTTCGCCTGTTCCGCTTCCTGTGCATTATAGTCCCGGCTAATCCGTTCAATCGCCCGGTTGATACAATGGGGACTGAGACAGTCACCGTAGCGATTAGAAAAGATGAATCCGCTGTATCCATCAACAACAGCCTTGCAAAACCCTGTCTGCATCTGCTGAAGGCGCAACTGGAGCAATGCGCCCTTGACCTCTCCAAGCATGGGTACTATGCGCTCTCCCGCCTTGGTTTTCGGTGTAGTAATATGAAATTCAACTTTGCCGCTGTCCTGTAGGCGATAAATCAGGTTGTGATTGATGGAAATAATACCTTCTTGAAAATCACAATCCTCCCACCGCAAGCCAATAACCTCACCAACCCGGCAACCAGTTCCAAGCAGGATAGTAAACAAGGGCAACCAGTGTCTATACGTCCTCGATCCTGCAATGTAATCCACAAATGCGGTCTGCTGTGTTTCTGTCAAAGCGTGTCGCTTTGGTTTCTCCCAGCTATGGCTTTTCTTGATTTCAGACATTACTCCGTTAGTTGGATTAAGTCTTATCATCCCATCCCGCACAGCTGTTTCAAAAACTGGATGCAACACCGTGTGAATTATTTCCATGCTGTTGGGCTTAAAGCCCTTGTCATGGATCAGAGACAAATAAAACTTGCGTATGTCGCTGTACTTGATAGCTGCAATGCTCCTGTGTCCAATCTCATCACGTACATAACGATTGTACATATACTTGTAGTTGGTAGCAGTAGATGGTTTCAGTTCCCTTTTTGACGTAATGTAATCGTCATAATAGGCATTAAGAGTAGTACGGGATGCACCATACGTATCAATCCCATCATCCTGATCATGGGTAATTCTTTTCTCCATCGCCCGTAAAGATTCCTTACTCCGTTTGCCAGCGGGTATCTTATCTGAATCTACCAGTTGCCAGCTATATACGCTGCGCTTCACTCCCTTCGAGTCAATATATCGGTATTCGTACTTACCATCGTTGCGTTGCAGTTCCCCTTGGCGGAGATTCCTGCCTTTGCTGTCTTTTCTCTTTTCAGGCATAATAAATCCGCTCCCTGAAAAGAATCCGAACACAGTATGCTTATTATGACCCCTCAGAACAGATTTTTCAAGGGAGAAATTGCCCCCTTTCAATTATATTGGTTTTCTCCTAAATAGAGCAAAGACAGTCTACATATTGCTGAAATTTAATGCGTTTTATCTGCGGCCTGTTCCCATTCCACAATAAATAATCCGCATTTTTGTCTCTATCAATAATCTGCCGCAACTTATTTTGCCCAATGCGAAAATATGCAGCAGCTTCATCAACAGAAAGTGTGTATTTTTCCCAAACAGGAATATCAATCATTTTTGCTCCTTCCCGCAACTACCTATAATTGCATCATAATTTTTCACTCCTTCTGCTTTCTTGTTAGATTCTGAAGACTTTTTTGATTATATAAAACTCATAAAGTGTGTTGTCTTGTTCAATTAAAAAATAACTTTTACTCAAAACATCCTCGGATTTTTCTCCGATTGAAAGATTTTCCACATATTGAGAGGCGTTTTCCGCCCAAAAGGACTGTATTACAGGGATTTTTACGATGACACTTACAAGATGTAAAATCTGCCAACATTTATCGTCAAAACTTCTGAAAGCAAAGGGTCTTCGCCGCTTTCACGATGACACTTATAAAACGCAAAAATCTGCTAACATACATTGTCAAAACTGCTGAAAACAAATGGTTTTCGCTGTTCTCACGATGACACTGATTTAATCAAATCATTTCAGGCGTAAGCCTGAACACGTCAATACATCTCACTTGGGTCAAAATCATTTTTAGTAATAATTGCTTCAGCCGTATACCGCTCTAAGATACCAAGTATATAGCTTGCCTTATGAAGGCTACTCTTAAAAAGTTTCCCGCCTGTGGTGGCCTTGATGGAATCAGCGTTTAGCTTCGCACACTCTAAATAAGCTGCGTACTTGGAAGAGGAAACTTGTTTTCTCTCCAATGCTTTATAGGTTGCTGATCTGTCGCTGTCCTTACCGCTCAAAAATTCTGTCTTGAAATAATTTGCAAGCCCCTTTCTGTAGTCCTCTGTGTTATAGGAATCTTGTCGAACTGCCTTTAACATCTGATACATATTGTAAACCTCCTGATAGTTAATTGATGGAAATACATAAACTGCACTGCAATATTAACCATTTCAGGCGCAAGCCTGAACACGTCAATTTTGGTTCAGTTCAATGCGTGTCCCCTTACGGGGAATGATCAATATAGCAACGAGTGAATTTTGTTGCAGTCTGCCTCTAACCATTTATCTTACTGACGCTGCGCCTTAAAAGCGCATAAGCGGCATAAGATAACAAAAACCACTCCCCCGAGCGGGAGACAGAAACATTCCGCTGTGCCGGACACCTCTGTTGTAGTACCGTTTCTGTATCTGTCCCTACAGGGCTGAGGCCCTTACGGGAATGGTCAAATGATATTAGTACTCGTTTCGCTTAAAACTATAAAAACTTCCTAAAATGCAGGCTTTTTCTGGGAATATTCAAATACGAATACTGTTGACTACTCTCCCACTTTTTCACGAATATTGTTGACTGGCTCGAAGGCTGTAATCGTCTGTCAGTTAGCATTTTTTTAGTGGTTTCACAGAAAAAATTGCCCATATGATTTAACTTGTTCTGGATTGCTGCCCATAAATAACAAATCAGGGTTAATAATCAGGCGGTATTTATTCGTAACAATATCCTTGATAAAATTGCATAAGGCTTGTTCCTGTTGCGGCTTACCATCCTCACCATTCACAACAAAACTGATATGGGTTAAAACATTTACAATTCTATTGCTGGCTCCAGCGTTCACCTTCAGTAATTCGCAGATTTCCCCTATAGACATACAATCCAGTTTATGAATATCCCTTTCTTCTGGATTGTGACAAACAACGTTCCATTCTTTGTTTATAAAAGGAATTAAAGCAATAATATATCCAAAATACCTAACATTCTGATTCTTTCCTTTTCGTTTACCCTCAATTCTGTTTTCTCCCATCATCCTGTTATACAATGACTTGATGGAATCTATGAATAGATGAATTTTCTTCTTGCGCTTTGTTCGTCCCTTAAAAAAAGTTTCATCCATAAACAGTTGTCCACATTCATCCACAACCAAAATACCACTTGCAGTTGCGTCATGTATGAAATCATTTGTTGTACTTGCAGGAAGCCGCAAAACGTCAGGCAGGTCTTGTCGGTACATTGGCTGTCGTTCTGATAGCATTAGGCGGTCAGTATCATATCCAAGATAGACAGACAAATAGGCCAATCGTCCCAAAGTTTGTGGATTGATCTTCTTTTTCAGCGGGACGCTCCGCATAGATACAAACCCTCCCAATCTTTTCTCATTATCACGCCTAAGAAAACGGCGGTGTTTTGCTTCTTTTTTCAGTTCCTTCATTTTCTGATCCTGTTCAGTGTAAAGAATTGTGCCTCTATTTATTTTCTTTTGTTTTCCAGTTACAGGATCATTATATTGAACATCATATTTCAATTTCTCAGACATATTTCACCCCTCTTAATTTGTTGTTCACTCAGGCCAAATCAAAAGGGGGGCTTCGGTTACAGTTTATCATAGGTTCAAGGACTGACCTCCTTCCAAATAGTGTATTGCTATCCACATTCTTATTATAGTTTGGTTTGAAGAAAATGTAAACTATATCATTATTTAACCTCAAAAAGAATAATAATCTTCTATTTCATATCCTAAGTGTTGACATGGAATAGAAAATCTGCTATTATTTAATGTGCGGGGGTGAATATATGCTCAACGTTGAGTTATTTGCAAAAAATCTTCTTGAAGAGCGAAAAAAGCAGAATTTAACCCAAAGGGAACTTTCAAAAAAATCTCAAGTATCGGTACAAATGATTTCGGCCTATGAGAAGGGAGCAAAACTACCCTCCTTAGAATCAGCTATAAACCTTTGCGTTGCTCTCAATGTATCTCTTGATCAGCTTTGCACAAAATCAGGTGAAAAACCTCTGCCTTCTTATGCAATGGAATCGTTGGCAGATATTGTGGGTGAAATTGAGCGTATACAGCACCTACTATCTTCATTTGAAGAATCTTGTACTATCACTTATGACGAGAGCAGCACAACAATACAAATTGAAAATTGCGGTGATTTGGCAAAGTATTTCTCTCAACGGGAACGCTTTATGGAGTTATTGAAAGATCGTGCGGTATCTGAAGATATGGTAGAGACATGGAAAGTGGAAGCCCTTAATAAACTACGCTCAAAAAATCAAGAGACATTTGAAATGTTTGGATTTTGATTTGTTACTATAATCCTATATCCAAGCGAAGCGAAGTTGTTAGTTAATAATTGATTGGTAGCATAGAAAAAGCGGCGGGGTTTATATCCCTACCGCTTTTTCGTTCTATTGCTCTGCCCGGAGTTCAGATTTGTATTTGTAATAACTGTTTCTGGATATATCAGCCAGTTTTATAACATCTGGATCACTCAGTGTCCCGCCAAAGTCTTTAGAATGCTGCAAGATAATCTTTTTAGCTGCAAGACTTTTTTTCGTGGTCAACTTTGAACCAGTAGAAAGGCCGTACTTTTTTTCGATACCCTTTTCAGCAGCGGCGGCTTTGGCTGTCCTCATACCATCTCTCACCCTCTTGCAAATATCAAGCCGTTCTTTTTCTGCCTGTTCAAATGCAATAGCGATTTGCCGCTTCGCAAGTATCATTAAAACTTTGTTCGTGGCCTCAATATAAACATCGGCAATCTCATTACCTGTTGGCGGGATATTTGCCGCTGCTGCCTGTCGGTAGCAATCCGTGTTGCAATGCGGCTCATTTAAAAATACAAGGTTAATACCCCTCTGGTACAGTTCTTCATATAATGCCGCCCCACTGTCTGCGTCCCTACTCAAACGGGACACGCTATCGAACACAACCGTATCACCGGGCTTCAGTCGCTTATACAGACGATTCCATTCTGGCCTATCAAGTGTACTTCCTGTAAATTTGTCGCTGAAGAATATTGCTCCCGCATAGACTCGATTGCTTGCCTCTTTGATATTATCAATCTGCCGTTTCAGGCTTTGACGTTCTGTAGACACACGGCAATAGGCATACAGTTTCATATCCCGCTACCTCCATGATATAAAATCAAAGTATACATTGTTTTGATACTAATATTATACCTCTATACCATAGCAATGTCAAGCAGTTTTGGTACAATTTCTCGGTGGTTTCATTTGGTATAGAAATAGCCTGCCGCCTTTTCTTTCATATTAGCACTGTGCTATAGAGGGGTAGTTTACACTCTCAGTAGCTTTTCATTTTTCATAGCGCCCATGGTACATCTGCTCAATAGATAGGCAAAAGTTTTATACGATACGATAAAAGCGGGTACAGCTATCAAACCATACTCGCTTCATCCTTGTATTAACCTGTTTATATGATTGAGGATCAGCAACTTGTCACTATCACTTAACTGCCGCAACCCTTTTACTGCCTCTGCTACCAACGCTGGATCATCAATGCTTTCATCAAAGAACTGCGCTGGCGTAAGGCCAAAGTAATCACAAATTTCAAACAGCCCCTCAACCGAAGGTAGGCTCTTGCCGCTGCTGATATTTTGGATATATCCCCGGCTATGGCCTAAGTCAAGGCTCATTTGATACTCGGACACGCCTTTTTGCAAGCGCAGTTGTGCAATCCTATCGCGTAAAAACTGAACATACATTAGCGGCAACCTCCTTACCGCATTATTGTATTACATCTACAAAATGTTGAGGGCGGCTGAAAAACTCGAAAAGAAGTTGAAATGCTCACGAAAAGATGTTATAATGTGTTAAAGCTACATTGGGAGGTTGTGTATGCGAATATGACAGTATGCTTTTGCGGGCATAGCAAACTGTATAGCAACTATGACAGTATTAAAGCAAAATGCCTTGAAATTGTCCGGGGACTAATCGAGAAAGGGGCTGATAGTTTTTTAGTCGGTGACTATGGAGCTTTTGACGCTATAGCAGCTTCGGTCTGCCTTTCACAGAAAAAAAGCACCCCTATATCGAAGTCTGCCTGATACTCCCTTATTATCGTCCACACATTGACGATTATACACAGCAGCGGTATAATCGATTTGACAATACAATCATGCCACCGCTGGAAGATACCCCTTACCGTTACCGCATTGTTAAGGCTAATCAGTACATGGTAGATCAATCTGATATTTTGATTGCCTATGTGTGTTCCAGCGGCGGGGCGGCTAAAACATTGGAATATGGCAGAAAAAAGGACAAAATCATTGTTAATCTTGCAAATATACTGGAAGGGCAATAGCAATTATGGCTTTATTAAAATGTCCTGCGTGTGACAAAGAGGTTAGTGATAAGGCTCCTGCTTGTATTCACTATGGGCACCCATTCTTGTTGTAACAAGTACGAAAAGATGTTATAATAGCTATGTATACAATCCGCATGGGGGTGTGTTTATGTCTAAGGTTCAAAAAAAGGATTACTTCTTCGGAGCTGCCTTGTCACTGTTTTTGAGCAAAAATGATGACTCATGCCCTTCTTTAGTGGAATGTAGTGAAACATCTTGCCAGTACCGTATGACTACAGGAACAAGTGATGATTTCTATGTATACATGAAATATGCCAGTCATGGAGAAATTAAACAGGGTGAGCGGATTTGGCAGTTTTCTCTAACTAACACCGATAAGGAGAGAATCAATAGCTGTATCAAAAGTGGACTCAAAACATTTATTATCCTTATTTGCGGCGAAGAATCGTTATTAGATGGTGAAATTGCTGTACTTACGCAATCGGAATATTTATCAATGGCACATAAAACTGCTATACGGATCAAACTACAGGGCAAAAGCCCTAAAAAGTATATCGTTGCAGACAGGCAATCAAGTAAGGCATTGACAGTTGATCGAAATAGATTTGATTATAAACTGACAGATATTAAGGATAGCAGTATATCAGGAGGCTAAAATGATCATAGATGTTATAGGTGGCCTATTGACTAACAAAGTATTTTTTGACATTGCAAAACCAAAAGCGCATGAATCAAAAAAGAGTATATATGAGAAAAATCTATTTTACTCAGATAGGGTAGCGTGGGAAAAGCGACTTGATATGCAGCACCTTAAAGGATGTATGAGAATATTCTATTTTGGAAGTAGCAGCGGGGATTTCTGGTGGACATATGATCAAATTTGCTTGATTATGAGCAGACTTAAAAACAACAAGTTCCCTTTTGATTTAGAATATTACAATTTCAAAAAACATTCACTTGTAACGTGCAAGAATCCCACTTTAGACAAAGCAGAATCATTTATATTGGATTCATCCCCTATTTCCATTGATGGATATTTGCGCTCCGATAAGGGAGAGGTTTTAAAAGAAGTATCTATGTTTATTAGCAAATTTCCCAATAATTTGCGGTCAATCTGGCAGCAAGGAAAAATAGTCATTGATAACATTGAAATGGCTTTTGCTGAAGCTGATAACCACATATCGGAGGAATGGAAACGCATGAATGAAACATGGGATTAGCCTGTAGATTTCTGATAAACTTTTTTATCTCTATCTGTCAAAAAAGAAACTCAAAGGGCACATTGTACTATTGGGCAACCGCCGATCACTCGGCGGCTGCCCTTTTTTGTCACCGATACAGGGCCAATACATCATTGATAATCCGCACCAATTCTCCCCTACTAATCACAGCATCAGGCTTGAAGTCTGCACTATCCTCAATCCAGCCATTAGCAACGGTGGTTTGTATGGCCTGTTCTGCCCAGCCGCTATACTGGATATGCTGAAGGCTGTATTCCTTCTGCTCAACAAATCGACTCAAAATAGCTAAAATCTGCGACCATGTAACTTTACCATTGGGATCATACCTACCATTGCCCACACCGTTGACAATCCCCGCTGCCTGTATTACATTGACATACGGAGCATACCACGCATCGGCGACAACATCGGCAAAGGCCAGTTCTGCATTGTTATATTTGGCAATGGACTCATCATCCAGCAAACGGAAAATAATTGTTGCAAGCTGCGCCCTCGTCAGAAGATCATCCTCATGTAGTAGGCCATCTCCATAGCCAAGCAATACAACTGTTCGGGACGTGTCTATAACTGCCCCATTACAAGCAAGCTGTGGTTTTGCTGTAGCGGGAATGTCAGGCTGCTCCTGCGGCTTATCATCCTCTGTGGGCTTTGTAGGCCGTTGTGACGGTCTATAGTCTATTGGAGGGGTATAACCATCATCTCCGCTATTACCGCCGTCAGAGGGCTTTTGCGGCGGCTGTGGTGTGTTTGGTGTAGTGTCTGTGGGATTATCCGGGGTATCATCCTGCGGCGGCTCTGTGGGCGGCTCCGGGGGCTGTGACGGGGTATCTGTTGGATCGTCCCCGCTGCCCTGTGGGGGCTGTTCTCCACCTGTAGTACCCGGCTCTTGTGGTTGTTCTGTGGGCGGTTCGGGTAATTCACTTGCAAAAATGAACTTTGCCCCAAACAAAGAATTGTTTGGAAGTATATTCTCAAGTTCAAGAGTTTCACCTAAAAATTCAATGTGGGTTTCTCTATCAAAGCGGTTATAATCATAATCAGAATAGAATCCAACTGGTTCATCATCCAAATCAATAATTGAATATGTTACCTTCATACCTACAGAGTATTGGACAGATAATGAGGAATTTTGAAAACTCCTAATATCATCTGCACAACCCGAAGCCTGATTTCCATATATGATGGTATCTATCATTTTTAGTTTACCGTCATTAAGAACCCCACCACCAACATCTGCGGAATTACCCGTAATAATTGTGTTTCGGATTTCAACAGTCTTGCCGCTGTCAATATAAATTCCACCACCTGATCTTCCAAAGGAGTTTTCTAATGTCTTATTATCTTTAATAGTACAGCCGTCAATTATGGCATTTCCGTTGCACCTAATTCCTATACCGCTGCCATTTAAACTTGCATAGTTATCTATAAATGTGGTATTTGTGACTGTAGCACTGGCGTTTATACTGATCTCCATGCAAGAACGTCCTGTAGTGTTGTAAGTAAAAACGCAATCCTGAATGATAGCATTTAGCCAGTGCAAGGTGAGAACACTATAGTTACAGTTAAAGTGCTGAAAAGTAACATTTGAGATTGTAATAGTTCCATTTCCAACAGATGGTTTATAAATACCGAAGTCTATTGCTGATAAGTTGTCAATTTCATTTCCATCCATTACTATGTTTTCAAATACAACATTTTCAATGTCATAAGGGACAACATAGAAAAGGGCATTATCTGTCAGAGAACTATCGGGAACAACTGTAATAACTTTATCCTCTACGCCAACAGAACAATTTTCTCTGATCTCAATTTTGCTGCTTATTGCAATAGTATCTCCATCTTCGGCGGCATCAATAGCCGCTTGCAGTTCCTCCAGCGTGGAAACTACAACAGACTCTTGTTCCTGCTGGATAGGCTGATCTGTAGCGGCCTCTCCTTCTGCTGCATAAGCCGGGATCACCAGCACTAACATCATAAGTACAGTCAAGATTGCTTTCCTCATCGTGCAAATTCCTCCAATTTCTTATTCTTAGCGGTCATAGAGGCTACAAGTTCACTTATCATTGTGGCTTCGGCGGTTGTCAACCCGGACAAGTCCAGCGGCCTACCACCCGTCCGCCCAAGCAGAAAGTCAGTCGATACATTATAAACCTCTGCAAGTCGAACAAGCGCCTGATAAGACGGTTGACGTGTATCATTCTCCCAAGCGGATATGCTTGATCTGTCTGCTCCTACCAGCCGGGCAACTTGTTCCTGCCTCAAGCCATTTTCCTGTCTCAGTTGTTTTAGTTTATCACCTATGAGTATCATGTTGCGCCACCTCCTACGCAACTAATCATAGAATAGCAGAAAATGTGCGACAGGGGGTAGCGTCAGGCGTGACAATCCCACACAACATAAAAAAACGCCCCTACCAACTACGGTAGAGGCGTTATTACTGTATCGGATTCTTTTTGATTAGGTGTAAAACAGGTGTAAATCTTCTTTTTCTTCCGACTTTCAAGGCTGGAAAGCCTTGAAAACACGGGCTTTTCTTAATCCAAAGGCTTCATGGTCGGGAACAACAGCACATCTCGAATGGATGCCGCGCCGGTCAACAGCATAACCAGCCGGTCTATCCCCATACCCATGCCGCCGGTGGGGGGCATACCATATTCCAGCGCTGTCAAAAAGTCCTCATCTACGTCGCAGGCCTCGTCATCTCCCGCCGCTTTTTGGGCCGCCTGGGCCTCGAACCGCTGACGCTGGTCAATGGGATCATTCAGCTCACTAAAAGCATTGGCATATTCGCCGCCACAGATAAACAGCTCAAACCGCTGGGTATACTCCGGGTTCTCTGGGTCCTTTTTAGCCAAGGGCGAAATATCAACCGGGTGCCCAGTAAGGAATGTGGGCTGGATAAGCTTTGCCTCGCAGTACTCCTCAAAGAAGAGGTTCAAAATTTCCCCCTTCTTGTGCCTGGGCTCATACTGGATATGATGCTGGTCTGCCAAGGCCCGGGCCTGCTCGATGGTCTCTACCTGGGTGAAATCCACCCCGGCGTATTGCTTCACAGCCTCAAGCATACTAATGCGGGCAAAGGGCTGGTCCAGATCGATCTCCACGCCATCCCACTCAACCTTTCCTGTACCCAGCACTCTGTGGGCAGTAAAACGGATTAGGTCCTCGGTAATGTCCATCATGCCGTGAATGTCCGTGTAAGCCTGGTAGAATTCCAACATGGTGAACTCCGGGTTGTGGCGGGTGTCCATGCCCTCGTTGCGGAAGTTGCGGCCAATCTCATATACCCGGTCAAAGCCGCCTACGATCAGCCGCTTTAGGTGCAGCTCCAAGGCAATGCGCAGGTACATATCCATATCCAGGGTGTTGTGATGGGTGATGAAGGGCCGTGCCGCCGCGCCGCCCGCCTGGGTGTGGAGCACCGGGGTTTCCACCTCCAGGAATTCCTTCCCGTCCAGATACTCTCGGATCGCGCTGATAATCTTTGAGCGCTTGACAAACACATCCCGGACATCCGGGTTCATAATCAGGTCCAGGTAGCGCTGGCGGTAGCGGGCGTCTGTGTTGGTCAGTCCATGGTACTTTTCAGGCAGGGGCAGCAGGGCCTTTGAGAGAATGGTTACCTGGCTGGCCTTTATGGAGATTTCCCCCCGCTGGGTGCGGAACACCTCGCCCTGAACGCCCACAATGTCCCCGATGTCCAGAGAGGCCTGCATGGCCCGGTAATTCTCTTCGCCCATCACATCAATTTTCGCGTAAATTTGAATGCGCCCCGAACCGTCCCGCAGGTCCATAAAGGATACCTTTCCCATGCCCCGGCGGCTCATAATGCGCCCCGCCACAGTGGTGGTTTTGCCCTCCAGCTCTTCAAACCCGTCTAAAATCTGCTGGGCCTGGTGGGCTGCGTCAAAACGGGTGTGTAGGTAGGGATCGTTGCCCTCCTGCTGCATCTTAAAGAGCTTATCCCGCCGAATCTGAAGTATTTCACTTAGGCTCTGCTCTTCCTGGGGCTGCTGGGTCTTTTTCTCTGCCATTTTTTGTCTCCTCCCCGATTCATTTCTTGTTATGTCAACCGATTCTTTTCCACAGGCTGGTCTCTTCCTGCCAACCAACGCGCAGGACCCGACCCGTCCTTTTGCCAGCGGAGCCCTCCTCTGTTTCCTGGCAGGACATACAACCACTAGGCGGAAGCGCTGACTTTAACCAAAACTTTGGCCTTTTCTTACCGGGAAATGCTAATGATGGTATACTTTGCAATGCCAGAGGGCGTCTCTACCTCAATAGACTGCCCTACCTGTGCGCCAATCAATGCTTTCCCCACCGCCGACTCATCAGAGATCTTCCCGTTTCGGGGGTCGGCCTCATTAGAGCCCACAATGCGGAAGTCTCTGGTAGATTCCTTGCCTGTAGGCGAGAGAATACCCACCTCAATTTTAGAACCAATGTGCACTGTCTCATTGTTCAGCGTACTCTCGTCAATGACCACCGCGTTTTTCAGCATAACCTCCACGTCCGCGATACGAGCTTCCACCATAGCCTGGTCGTTTTTAGCTTCATCGTACTCACTGTTTTCAGACAGATCGCCAAAAGACAGCGCCACTTTTATTTTCTCGGCCACCTCCTTGCGGCGCACCGTTTTCAGAAAGTCCAGCTCTTTTTCCAGGGATGCAAGGCCCTCTTCTGTTACAAAAAACTGCTTCTCTGCCATTTGTTTCCATCTTCCTTTCTTAAAAAACGCAAAACAAGCCTGCAAGGCCTGAAGAACCCCCTTCAAGCCCGCAGCCCTGTAACGCAATGAAAGCCCCTTGTGGCGGCTAATTATCTATTATTATAATGAATGCGTCTGAAAATGTCAAGGGGAAGCGGCGCGGGCCATCCAAAAAGAAAAAGGCCGCAGGCGCGGCCTTTTTCTTTTAAACATCAGGTATAGCAGAAATAGATGGTGGTGCCCAAAATCGAGTCATAGTAGCTGGTATACAGCCCGCTGCCGGTAATAATACCGTTCTGCCCTGTAACGTTGGGTGGGCAGATACTGCCGTTTTCCAGCAGGTACCGGGCGTTGTTAATCACTCGCTGGCTGGGGGTCTTGTGGATAGAACCATTCCACACCGGACCGTACTGCCCCGGCTGGTAGATGACGTCCCGGATGGTGTTGGGGAAATAACTGCTGTTCACCCGGTTCAGTACCACGCTGCCCACCATACGCTGCACCCAGTCTGGAATCCAGTCACAGCCTGCCTCGGCATTAATGATACGGGCCAGCAGGTCCAGGTCCTCCTCGGTATACTTAGGCCGGCTGTCCCGCTCCATGGCCTCCAGAATCTCCTTGGCCGTGGTGTAGTCCGTAAAATAGCTGGTCTTGGGATGGTCAGATTTGGTCTTTTCAATCTTCAGGTTGCGCTGCTTCTCAAAGATGGCCCCCACCTGTAGGGCGTAGGCACTGCCGTCTTGCAGCGCCCGCTTCATCTGGGCCATATAGTCCACCTTTGGGTCATAGCCTGTCACCTGGATGTAGTCAGACAGGCCTTTAGCACTGGCGGAGATTCCCAGCACCGGCATAGCAGCCATTATTACCACCAGAAGCACGACGATCATTCTTTTCATAAATATGAGCACGTTCCTCTCTTTCCAGGGCTGGGCCTGGCAAAGGCTTTCGCCCTGTTGATTTTTTGGTCTGCCCAAAGTCTGCCCTGTTTTTTGGAAATATATTCCATCTCCTTCCAAAATATTCTTAGGCAGCACAGAAAGGACAAAACCAATGGCAAGGCCATGGCTCATATTCTAGTACAGTCGTGATGAAAAAGAGATCACACTATGGTGTTAAAAATGATATAGTTCTGTCACCTTCCGCTGAACGCTGGCTATTCCGCGTACTTCAGCTGCTGGGGGGTCCAGTCTTTCAGCACCGTACACATGTCCTGGGCCACCTCTTTGGCCCCGGGCAGGTCATGCTCCAGATAGTTGCCGCACTCCTCCCGCTTGTTTCCAGGAATCTCCCCCTCAAAGGCCGCGATAAAGGCAAAGCACTCCTGCACCAAGCGGATAGCCTCTTGAGCAGGCACAGTATCCCGCAGCAGCAGGTAAAAACCGGTGCGGCAGCCCATGGGGCCCACATAGATGACGCTTTCAGTTAGAACGCTGTTCCGGGCATAGGTAGCAAACAGATGCTCAAAAGTATGCAGCGCGCCAGTGTTCAGGTAGTCGCCGGCATTGGGCTTTTTCATACGGATGTCATAGGTAACCACATCCCCGTCCACCCGAGAAGTGTACATGCCCTTTTCTAGTTTGTCATGATTTACGGTGAAGCTTGCGATTTTTTTCATGGTAAGTTCCTTTCTTTATAGGAAGTATTGGGAAATGGAAAACGCGACGAGTCCAGCATCCCCGTGTCCTCGCGGGCTCTGAAAAGAGTTCTGGTTGCCAATGACACCTGTTCAGCGCCGGCCAAGGCAGGGAGGCTCCCCGGTGGGGAACG
Source organism: Acutalibacter intestini (assembly GCF_034334985.1). Lineage (NCBI taxonomy): Bacteria > Bacillati > Bacillota > Clostridia > Eubacteriales > Acutalibacteraceae > Acutalibacter > Acutalibacter intestini. The sequence continues at coordinate 31,042 of NZ_JAWXXL010000025.1, forward strand.
TTCTGACCCGACCGAGCCGGCAGGCGAGACCCGGCGAGACGAAGAAACTTTTTATTTTGAAGGGCTTTGGTAACCCGTTTGCTTTCTCATCAGAGGACTCCATCGTTTTCAAGCCTCTCATTATTGGTTTAACCGGTCAATAAGCTCCTGAATTTTCTCCGCTATCTCTTTATTGCCGCCGCCAAACATCACTGGCCCCCGCAGCGGCATATACTTCATCATGGCGTCGGCTCCTTCCCCGCTAAACACCTGGTCCCCCTCGCCGGTGTTATCCTCGTTGACCTCAATCACAGACATAGACTGCATCATGTCACCTATCAGCTCCCGGCCTTTGGGGTCGGCCATCACGTCGCCAATGGTGCTGTTCATGCAGTAGTGCTTTTTCACCACCGTGGTGCTCTCTATTTGCACCGGGGCACAAAGCTCAATCTCCCGGCTGGACTTGCCCACCATGATCGTGTACACGCCTGTCTCCACCTGCCAGTCCGCCAACTCGACATTATAATAAGCAAAGGCCCGCTTGCCTAGGGTAAAGCTTACGGCCTTTTCCTCACCAGGGGCTAACTCTATCTTTTCAAAGCCCCGCAGTTCCTTAACTGGACGGATAACGCCCCCGGCCGGCGCGCCCACGTACAGCTGCACAATCTCCTTGCCGGCCCGGTCTCCCACATTCTTCACCTTCACGCTGACAGACAGGGTATCCGTGTCCTTCATGGCGTCCTTGTCCAGGGTCAAGCCGCTGTACTGGAACTGGGTATAGCTGAGCCCATGTCCAAAGGGGAACAGCACGTCCATCTTCTTTTTGTCATAGTAGCGATAGCCTACAAAGACGCCCTCCCGGTACTCGGTGCGGTCGCCCTCGCCCAAGTAGTACAGATATGAGGGATTGTCCTCCACCTTCAGCGGGAAGGTTTCGGCCAGCTTGCCGCTGGGATTCACGTCTCCGTATAGCAGGTCCACAATGGCGGGGCCCACCGCCTCGCCGCCCAGGTAGGCGTACAGCACGGCCTTGACGCCGTCGATCCAGGGCATCTCAATGGCCCCGCCGCACTCTACCACTACGGCGGTGTTGGGCTGAACCTTAACCACCTCTTCCACCAGCTTTTGCTGGCAGGCGGGAATGCTCATATCCGCCCGGTCAAAGCCCTCGCTCTCCAGGGCGTCGGGAATGCCGATGAACACCACCGCGCACTCCGCGGCCTTGGCGGCCTGTACCGCCTCTTCTATCATGGCCTGGTCGGGCTCCACGCTCTTGGTGTCGTAGCCCTGGGCATAGGTGACGCCATAGGCCTTCGCGGCCTCCACCGAGCCGGAGACCTTATAACTGTTCACATGAGAGCTGCCGCCCCCCTGGAAGCGGGGCTTGTCCGCGAACTTTCCGATAAAGGCCACGGAGCTCTCCTTTTTAAGCGGCAGCAGGCCGTCATTTTTTAGCAGGACCATGGACTCCGCCGCCATCTTCCGGGCTTTCTCATGGTGGCCCTCATGGTCAAAGGCGGTCTCGGGCCTGCGGTTCTCGGTATAGGCAAACACGGCCTTTAGGATGCGCTCCACCGCGGTATCCAGCACCGCCTCGTCCAGGCTGCCGTCCTTGACGGCGGCAATGAGCTTCTCGGTGGCCAGGGCGTCGGGGCCGGGCATTTCCAGGTCCATGCCGGCGGCTACACCTTTTACCCGGTCGTTCACCGCGCCCCAGTCGCTGACCACAAAGCCCTTAAAGCCCCACTCGTCCCGGAGAATTTCCGTCAGCAGCTGGCGGTTCTCTGAGGCGAAAGCCCCGTTGACCTGATTATAAGAACACATCACAGACCAGGGCTGGCTCTCCTTCACGGCGGTCTCGAAAGCGGAGAGATAAATTTCCCGCAGAGTGCGCTCATCCACCACGCTGTCGCTGGTCATGCGCCGGTGTTCCTGGCTGTTGGCGGCGAAGTGCTTGAGGCTGGTGCCGATGTTCTTACTCTGCACCCCCTGGATGTATGCGGCGGCCATTTCGCCGGTCAGGTAGGGGTCCTCTGAGAAGTACTCGAAGTTCCGCCCGCACAGAGGAGAGCGCTTGATGTTCACCGCCGGGCCCAGCAGCACCGCCACACCCTCGGCCTGGCACTCGTCGCCCAGGGCCTCGCCTGAGGCCTTGATCAAGTTCCGGTCAAAAGAGCAGGCCACGCAAGAGCCCGTGGGGTAGCTCACCGCTGTCACACTGGCGTTCAGGCCCAGGTGGTCGGTCTCTCCCGCCTGTTTACGCAAGCCGCAGGGGCCGTCGGTGACCATCACCGAGGGGACGCCTAGGCGTTCCAGGCCCTGAATATGCCAAAAGTCCCGGCCAGAACACATGGCGGCTTTTTCTTCCAGCGTCATCTGCAAAAGCAAGTTTTTAATGTCCATCCGCGCAACACTCCTTCTATAATTTTTCAAAAATTCTTTGGCTATCTGTATTATGGAACGTCCTCCATTTGAAACCGTAAAGAACAGGCCTCCGTTCCATAATACAGAGCGCATCTTTGTGAATAACAACGATTTTTTTCAGCAGCCTTTTCTTATACATTACCAGCAGACCGGCCTGTCCTTTTATTATATCATACGCCTTTTACAAAGTCCACTATATCCTCTCCGATAAATACGATTTTTTATCCAACTTTCCCAGAACAAACAAGAAAAAGCTCCCCGCACGCGGGGAGCTTTGCTTACAAAAAATCAGTCGCTGGTGTAGGGCAGCAACGCCAAGTGACGGGCACGCTTAATAGCCACCGTCAGCGCACGCTGGTGGCGGGCACAAGTGCCAGTCACACGGCGGGGCAGAATCTTGCCTCTCTCAGAAATGAAGCGGCGCAGCTTGGCCACATCCTTATAGTCTATAAATTCCGCCCGGTCCACGCAGAAGCTGCAAACCTTTTTACGGCCCTTACGGCCCCGGCGAATCTCTCTTTCAGGTCTCTCTGGCATAGCTCTAAACCTCCTTATCACAATAAATATAGGCGCGTTCAAGTCCGTTGCAGGCTCCTTGTCGCCTGGCTTTTTCTCTTTTCCTTATTTCTGTTTAGAACGGGAGGTCGTCATCGCCCAAAATCTCTTCAAAATCATCCGCGCTGCCGCTGGAATAAGCCGGCGCGGGCTCTTTAAAAGCAGGCATAGAAGTACGCTCTGGAGGCTCGGATCCATAAGAGCCATAACTGTCTCCACCACTCTCGCGCTTGGAGCCGCAGAAATTCACCTGATCAGCCACAATTTCAAAGGCCTTACGCTTGTTCCCTTGCTTATCCTCATACATACGGGTTTGTATAGAACCATTTACTGCAATCATAGAGCCCTTTGCAAAATACTTACATACAAACTCCGCTGTACCACGCCACGCAACTACATCAATAAAATCTGTCTGACGCTCAGTCCCAGATCGGGAAAAGTTCCGGTCCACCGCTACGGTAAAGGTCGTGACGGCCAGGTCTGAGGGGGTGTGCCTTAGCTCAGGGTCTGCGGTAAGCCTGCCCATAATGGCGGCGATATTCAGCATAATATCTTCCTCCCTGCGGAAAAGCCCCTCATACATTGGGACCTTCTCCACACTTTTCTACGTTTGAAAGGATAAAAGCAGTTCTTACTCGCCGGCGGCTTCCACAGCTTCCACCGCGATGGCTTCTACGTCAATGCCGGTCTCTTCCGATTTGGGAGCGGGCTTCGGCTTACGCTCCACAATATGCCTGGGGTCGCGCTTGACGATAAGCGTACGCATAATACCGTCTGTAATCTGGTACCGGCGGTCCAGCTCGGCGGTAAACTCCGGGATGCTCTCAAAGTTGATGAGAGTGTAGTAGCCCTCGTTCTGTTTCTCGATGGGATAGGCAAAACGCCGCTTGCCCCAATCGTCAACACTCTGAACAGTACCGTGCTCTGCAATGAGCGCCTTAAATCGTTCCACAAGAGCCGCATTGCCCTCTTCCCCCAGTTTAGCGGAAGTAACGATAACGGTCTCGTAGAGGTTTTTTCCTTCTGCCATGTGTATTGCACCTCCTTTTGGCCTTATGGCCCCGGGCCGCAAAAAATTTGCCCGGAGCAAGGAAGTTTGAAACGCTGTCTCAAACAACTAGATCATTATACCACAACCTGTGGTAAAGTCAAGGGGATTTCGCCGGATAAACGCAAAAAAGCGGCCCGCGTGGCGCCGCTTTTTACAAAACAAAGGCATCATTCTTTAAAATCCCTGGGGTGTGCTGGGCAGGCCTCCCAGGTTGTTCCCCTCGTCGCCATCCGGCAGACTGCGCAGATACTCGCTTCCGTTGCGGCTGGCAATGGCCACCCCACGGATTCCCCCCTGCTTGGCCAGGGCTACCCCCTGGCTCTTGGTCAGAGTGGCCCCATCTGAAAGCTTATAACCAGCTATTTTCCCGTTTTTCCGCACCAGCCCGGTAATGGTCTTGGCGTCCTTGTTGGGAACCGGATTCATAATGTTAATATTCGCTGGCAGGTTGCCAATCCTGCCCCCTCGCTCTTGGTTCATTTTTGAGATGCTCCTTTCTATCTCACTGCAAATATCGTCTTCTATGGACAGCATTATTACCCATTGGGTACATCTCTATTGTGCCGCCCGCCCTGCTGGAATATTCAAAATCCGTTCTGGAATATCCAGCGGTCTATTTTTAGTCATTTTCCATAATATAATTTTATGGGTATTAGAAAATACAACTTGACTATATGGAAAATACAAGTTATGATACTGTACTGGAAGGTGATTGTATGGTTGCAAAAACACACAGCATGGGCACCTACGGCATGGAGGCTTTTCCGGTGGAGGTAGAAACCGACCTCTCCTCCGGCCTGCCTGGGTTCGAGGTGGTGGGTCTGCCTGACGCGGCAGTGAAAGAGTCCCGGGACCGGGTGCGCGCCGCCATACGCAACTGCGGCTTCGATTTTCCCATAGGCCGCGTCACCATAAATCTGGCTCCGGCAGACAAGCGCAAGGAGGGCCCCATTTACGACCTGGCCCTACTGCTCTCCCTACTGATGGCGTCAGGGCAGCTGCCCCGCCAGGCCGACGACGCTGTGTTTTTGGGAGAACTCTCCCTTTCTGGTCAGGTACGACAGGTGCGCGGCGTACTGGCTATGGCAGCCAAAGCGAAAGAGGCTGGGTTCCGGCGGCTGTTTGTCCCAGCCGCCAACGCCGCAGAGGGGGCTGTTATCCAGGGCTTGGAGGTTTACCCGGTGCAGGATGTGCCGAAGCTTGCCGCCCACCTGCTGGGGAAAACGCCTATCTCCCCCGCCGCAGCCACGCCTATGTCGCCCGCTTATTCGGAATTTCTGGACTTCGCGGACGTCAAGGGCCAGTCCGAGGTTAAGCGGGCCCTGGAGATCGCCGCCAGCGGAAGCCACAACATTCTGCTGCTGGGGCCTCCAGGTTCGGGCAAAAGCATGCTGGCCCGCCGCCTGCCCTCCATTCTGCCGGAAATGACCTTTACCGAGGCCCTGGAGACCACCATGATTCACTCCATTGCCGGGCAGCTGCCCCAGGGCGCCGCGCTGCTGGGGCAGCGTCCCTTCCGTTCGCCCCATCACACGGTCTCCTCTGTGGGGCTTTCTGGCGGGGGCACTGCTCCCCGGCCCGGGGAAATCTCCTTGGCCCACCATGGGGTGCTGTTTTTAGACGAGCTGCCCGAGTTTACCCGCGGCACTCTGGAGGTTTTGCGCCAGCCTATGGAGGACGGGCAGGTGACCATTTCCCGCATTGGCGGAAACGCCACTTTCCCCTGCAAATTTATGCTGGTGGCCGCCATGAACCCCTGCCCCTGCGGCTACTTTGGTCATCCCAGCATTGCCTGCACCTGCCCGCCCCGCACGGTGGAACGGTATCTGGCTAAAATTTCCGGACCTCTGCTGGACCGGATGGACCTACACATTGAGGTTCCGCCAGTGAACTTTGAGGAACTGACCGATGGCAAAAAAGCCGAAGCTTCCGCAGAAATACGGAAGCGGGTCAATGCCGCCCGCCAGCGCCAGGTGGAACGCTACGCGGGACAAAGCTACACCTGCAACGCTGACGTGCCCGCCGCCCTGCTGCGGGAGCTATGCCAGGTAACGCCAGAAGCGGACCGGCTTTTTAAGCGGGCCTTTGACAAATTTGGATTTTCGGCCCGAAGCTATAATCGGGTACTCAAGGTAGCCCGTACGATTGCGGATCTAGAGGAGAGCGACATGGTAGAGGCGCCCCATGCCGCAGAGGCCGTGCAGTACCGCAGCCTGGACCGGAAGTATTGGGCGCAGTAGAGTTATGGCCTCCGCTAAAACCTGCTTTTGCCCATTCAGGGCAGGGCTGGTTTGGGGGTTTTGGCAAACGCCACTAGAGTCTGTTTGAAGACTCCGAAACAGGGTCTGTTTTGCCCAGAAATGGTTGGTTTCGGCGCCAAAAAGCCTCGAAAGGCGCCAGCATTTCTCCGATTTTAAAACAAACTCTAGGGCCAAGCAGGTTCTGGGATTTTCATTTGGCAGATCGGGGCCTTATGCATAAACTTTTAGAAGCGTCCAAGCCCTTCTCAATCCCTAGTCACCCCCAACGCAAAAAGCAGGAAGGAGGCGGGACATGACTTATCATCATATCGTACCGGGCATTTTCCGCCTGCGGCCTAACCGCTTCATCGCCCATGTAGAGACTGCGGAGGGCCTGGAAATTTGTCACGTAAAAAATACCGGCCGCTGCCGGGAGCTTTTGGTAGACGGAGCTACCGTTTATTTGGAGGAGTCCGGCAACCCTGCCCGCAAGACCCGGTTCGACCTGGTGGCTGTGAAAAAAGGACCGCTGCTGATTAACATGGACAGCCAAGCCCCCAACAAGGTGGCCGCCGAGTACATGCCCGCCCTGCTGCCCGGGCTGCGTCTTTTGCGGCCCGAGACCCGCTTTGGCTCTTCCCGCTTCGACTTTTACGCTGAAACTGCTGAAGAGCGCTGGTTTGTGGAGGTAAAGGGCGTTACTTTGGAGCAAGATGGACTGGCTTTGTTTCCAGACGCGCCCACCGCCCGGGGGGCCCGGCACCTGCGGGAACTGTGCGCCTGCGTTCGCCAGGGATACCGGGCGTGCGTGTTGTTTGTAGTGCAGATGGAGGGGGTAAAGACCTTCTCCCCCAACCGAGAAACCGACCCAGAGTTCGCCTTGGCCCTAGCCGAAGCCGCTGCCTGCGGCGTGCGCGTCGAGGCCATTGGTTGCCGGGTAACCCCCGAAACCCTGACGCCAGGAGAAAGTGTTAATGTAAAATTTCCTATTTAAAACTTCAAGCCAGAATTTCAAGAAATATTTTTTCAAATTTTAGTGGTTAATTCTCAAAACGAATTGACTTTTTATGGAAATACATTTATTATTTATCTATGTAGAAGGTACGATAAAACATTCTAAATGGGGAGGTATCGTTGCAATGAATAATGGCAAAGCACGCTACTTCAGATTAACCAGATCTGAAAACGAGATCATGGAGCTAATGTGGAGGGAGGGCCACCCACTTTCTCGGTCTGAGATCATCGAGCTGACCCCCGACCGTACCTGGAAAGCTTCTTCCATCCATATCTTGTTAAACTCCATGCTGGACAAAAAGGCCATTGAGGTGGCTGGATTTGTTCAAAGTACTAAGAATTATGCTCGTACCTTTACACCCTGTGTTTCGGCTGATATTTACGCTGTGATGCAAATTCGGAACAGCCCGGTGTTTACCGAGCAGTCTGTTCCCAAGCTTCTCTCAGCACTGGTAGAGGATGTGACCGCTATTTCCGTTTTGAACCAGCTGGAGGAGATCGTCCAGAGCAGAAAGCAGGAATTGGCCTAATGCCAGGCTCTATCTAACCGACTGCCGTAGGTATCCCCACGGCGGTCGGTTTTTTTTGAATCGATCACAAAGGGTCAGGATTTTTGCGCGTTATTTCCTGTCCATATCAACCAAAAAGACGCCCCGCACTGGGGACGTCTTTTTTAACACAGGAAAGTATTTTGGTTAAATGGACAGCCGGGCCGAAACCCTGTACAGATTCTCATCAAATACCCGGGGCATATTTAGGGCCTCGGTAATATCGAAGTCTACTACCTGTTCGCCCTTTAGGGCCACTACCCGATTTGTGGCGCCGTTGTGCAGCAGTTCTACCGCGTGGTAGCCCATTCGGCTGGCCACCACCCGGTCCCGCAAAGTGGGCGAACCGCCCCGCTGCACGTGGCCCAGTACTGTAGCCCGACTTTCAATGCCTGTGGCTGCCTGGATGCGCTCGGTAAGCTCTTGGGTATGCCCCACGCCCTCGGCCACCACGATTATGTAGTGACGCTTGCCGGTACGCTGGGCCTTCTTCATCCGCTCCACAATGTCCCGTTCAAAGTCATAGGGCACTTCGGGCACCAGGGTAGTCATAGCGCCCACGGCAATGCTGGTATGCAGGGCAATGTCGCCACAGCGGCGGCCCATTACCTCTACCACGCTGCACCGGTCATGGCTCTCGGTGGTATCACGGATGCGGTCGATCATTTCCATAGCGGTGTTCAAGGCTGTGTCATAGCCAATGGTGTAGTCTGTGCAGGCGATGTCATTATCGATGGTGCCGGGTACGCCAATGCAGGAAATACCTTCTGCACACAAGTCCCTGGCTCCCCGGAACGAGCCGTCTCCACCAATGACTACCACACCGTCGATTCCCTTCGAGCGGCAGAAATCCGCCGCCTTTTTCACGCCCTCGGGGGTGTTGAACTCCGGGCTGCGGGCCGTGAAAAGAGACGTACCGCCGTGCTGAATAATGTCTGAAACACTGCGCATCACCATTTCTTTCACATCACCGTTTAAAAGCCCGTTGTAGCCGCGCATTACGCCATAAACCTTCATGTCAAAGGAAATGGCACTGCGCACCACGGCGCGGACCGCCGCGTTCATACCGGGGGCGTCGCCCCCGCTGGTCAATACTGCTATCGTTTTCGCTCCCATTGATTCTTTAACCTCCAACCTTTGCCGGGCGCCAAGCCCGCTGGGTTCTTATCTACATTACATTATATCAAAAATTCAGGAATTATCAAGGGGTTGCGGAAGATTTTGCGACAAATTGAGAATTCCCCTCTCCCAAAAGCTCTCCCAGCGCCCTTAGCAGCTGGGGGCAGACCTCTACCCGGTACTTTGGCGGGGCTTTCATCAGCTTTCCGCTATCTTTAAAAAATATATACAGGTCATTATATCCACCGTCGAATACCGCCACATACTGCATGGCCTTGCGGTAGCGGGGATCCTCCTTGGAGTCCACCCGCAGATACAGCCCAGGCCGGCCGCTGGACCTGGACTGGCCCGCTTCGGCTTCCGAGGGCGGCGGGCTGACTTTCTCGCAAAGAACCTCCGGCTCCTTCTCCTCCTGAAAGCTCAGCCGCCCCAGCACCTCCACCGCCGCGCCCTCTTGCAAAAGAGAACCGAACTCCTCCAGGGTTCTGGGGAACACCAGCAGGTTCGCCGGGCCGTACATATCCTCCAGGGTGGCAAAGGCCATCGTGGCTCCGGACCGAGTGTCCTTGCGGCGCAAAGAGGTGACAATGCCCAGCAGCACCACCCGCTGGCCGTCTTGATACTGGGTTAGCTCCCCCTGGGCGCTTTGCAAAATCTGGTCGCTGCGGGCATAGCGGCCAGACTGGTACATCGCTTCGTACCCAGCCATAGGATGGCCTGTTAGATACATGCCTGTAACCTCTTTCTCCATGGAAAGTTTATCCACCACAGAGAAGTCCTCCGCTTTGGTTAATACTGGCTCGCCGCCTATTCCCGCGGCGGGTGTATCGAAAAAGCCCATCTGTCCCTCCAGGTTTCTGCGGCGTTCCTCTTCTAGAGACCCCAACACCTGCTCTACAGCCAAAAGCATCTCCCGGCGGTTGTTTCCCAGACCATCCATGGCCCCGGCCTTGACGAGGCTCTCAATTCCCCGCCGGTTTAGCTCCTGCCCCGCCATGCGCCGACAGAAGTCATAAAACGACGCAAACGCCCCGTTCCGGCGGCGCTCTTCCACCAACCGGGCAATGACCCCCCGGCCCAGGTTCTTTACTGCCGCCAGCCCAAAGCGGATGTTCTTTCCATCCACCGTAAAGCCAGAGCCGCTGGTGTTTACATGGGGAGGCAGCACTGTGATGCCCAGCCGCTTACACTCCTCTGTATACTCCGCCACCTTGCCCGCCCAGCCCAGCACACTGGAGAGCAGCGCCGCCATATACTCCTGGGGATAATGGCACTTCAAATAAGCGGTCTGGTAGGCCACGTAGGCATAGGCCGCGGCATGGGACTTATTAAAAGCATAGGAAGCAAAGTCCTGTATCTCCCGGAAGAGTTCCTGGGCCACAGCCTGGTCCACCCCCCGGTTTATGCAGCCCTCCACTTCCCAGCTGCCGTCCTCTCTTTGCAGGCCCTGGATAAAAATTTTCTGCTCTTGCTCCAACACATCGTGCTTCTTTTTGGACATAGCCCGACGCACCACATCGGCCCGGCCCAGGGAGTAGCCCGCCAGCTCCCGGAAGATCTGCATCACTTGCTCCTGGTAGATGATGCAGCCAAAAGTCACCTCCAAAATAGGCCGCAGCCGGGGGTGCTTGTACTTAATATTTTGCGGGTTCCGGCAGTTTTCCAAGTACATGGGAATAAACTGCATGGGCCCCGGCCGGTACAGGGAGATAATAGCCGTCAGATCCTCAATGCCCCGAGCCCCGGACTGCACCGTTAGCCGGGTCATGCCCGCCGATTCCAGCTGGAACACCCCTACTGTGTAACCCTGGGCCAGCATGGCAAAGGTCTCGGGGTCCTCGTAGGACAGATTGTCCATAGAGAACTCCGGTTCTTGGGCCTGAATGAGCTTTTGGGCATTGTCAATGACCGAAAGGTTCCGCAGGCCCAGAAAGTCCATCTTCAGCAGGCCCAGTTCCTCAATGGCTGTCATGGTGAACTGGGTCACCACCACGTCATCATTGCGGGCCAGGGGCACATACTCCATCACCGGCCGGTCGGTAATCACCACTCCCGCCGCGTGGGTGCTGGTGTGGCGGGGCATGCCCTCCACCTTCATGGCCATGTCCACCAGGGCCTTTACCTGGGGGTCGGCCTGGCAGCGCTCCCGAAAATCTTTAGATCGCTTTAAGGCCTCAGAGAGGGTCATACCAAGCTCTAGGGGTACCATTTTGGCCACCTGGTCCACTTTACCATAGGGCACCGCCATAGCCCGGCCCACGTCCCGAATGGCCCCCCGGGCGGCCATGGTGCCAAAGGTGACAATCTGCGCCACATGATCCGCGCCGTACTTTTCCAGTACATAGTCAATAATCTCGTCCCGGCGCTCGTCGCTAAAGTCAATGTCAAAGTCCGGCATGCTGATCCGTTCGGGATTGAGAAACCGCTCGAAAATCAGGTTATATCGGATCGGGTCCACATTAGTGATGCCCACGCAGAAAGCCGCCAGGCTGCCCACACCAGAGCCCCGGCCCGGTCCCACGGGAATGCCCACACTTTTGGCGTAGCGGATAAAGTCCCAGACAATGAGATAGTAGTTGACATAACCCATCTGGGTGATGGTGCGAATTTCGTACTCCAGCCGGGCAGTAATTTCTGGGTCCGGCTCCTCCCCATAACGGCTGCGCAGGCCGTGGTGGCAGAGCTTTTCAAAGAACTCCTGGTTAGAGCTGCCATCAGGGGTGTCGAACCGGGGCAGCTTGGTCTTGCCGAACTCAAACTCCACATTGCACCGCCGGGCGATTTCCACCGTGTTGTCCGCAGCCTCCGGCAGCTCGGGAAACAGGGCGCGCATCTGCTCCTCTGACTTAAAATACAGTTCTCCGGAGCCAAAATCTAGCCCCCCCTCTTCCTCCACCGTGCGGCCGGTCTGAATGCACATCAGTACCTTGTGCATCTCCACATCCTCGGCGGAAATATAATGGCAGTCGTTGGTAACCACCAGGGGAATGCCTGTCTCTTCAGAAAGCCGGATGATGCCCGGGTTTACATAACGTTCATCGTTAAGGCCGTGGTCCTGGAGCTCCAAAAAGAAATTCCCACTGCCAAAAATGCCCTGGTAGCGCAGGGCCGCGGCCTTGGCCTCCTCATACTCTCCTCGCAGCAGGGCCCTGGGAATCTCTCCAGAAACGCAGGCCGAAAGGGCGATAAGGCCCTGGTGGTACTGCTCCAGCAGCTCAAAGTCCACCCGGGGGCGGTTGTAAAAGCCCTGGGTCCAGGCCATGGAAACCATAGCGGCCAAATTGTGATAACCGGTCTCGTTTTCGCAAAGCAGCACCAGGTGGCGGTTTTCGCTGTCCAGCTCGTGGACCTTGTCAAAACGGGTACGTTTTGCCACGTAGACCTCACAGCCAATAATAGGCTTAACGCCCCGCTTTTTAGCCGCTTTGTAGAAGTCAATGGTGCCGTACATGTTGCCGTGGTCCGTAATGGCCACAGCCTGGTAGCCCATTTCCTGAGCAGTGTCCAAAAGCCGCTCAATGCGGCAGGCACCATCCAGCAGGCTATATTCAGTGTGGACATGTAGGTGGGCGAAAGCCATGGCAACGCCTCCCTTCTATATAGTAAAATCAAACAAAGTACGCGCAATACCGCAGGGGCAAACGAGTGGTTCCCTCCTTGCAGAGAGCGCGGCCGCCTGTGGCAAAGAGGGGCTAATCCCCCGCGTCAACTCTGGCCGCGAAGCGACCGTCAAGATAGCGAAACCTTTTCTTCGGGGAATCTTTGCGCTTTTGTCCGGTTACCGCTCAGAAGTCGAGGTTTACGTAATTTTCGATCCCTTTACATAATCTATTCCAGGCCCTTTTCCTCAATGAGCCTCTCCCCTATTTCCAGCAGCTTTTGCAGCCGGTGATTCACCCCGCTACGACTAACCCCTAGCCGCTGGCTAAGCTCCCGCAGAGTAAGGTCTGGATACTCCAGGCGCAGCTGGGCCAGTTCCTGCAAATTCTCCGGCAATGATTCCAGACCCCTATGGTCGCTGATGGCAGCGATAGCCGCCACCTGCCGGGCAGAGGCAGAAAAGGTCTTATCCATATTGGCTGTCTCAAAGTTTGTCTTTCTATTAATATTGTTCTTGGCTTCCTTGTACATCTTCACCTGCATCAGCTCCATAGACGCTCCTGTGGCCCCCAGGTAGATGAGCAGGTTTTCGATCTGCCCGCTGTCCTTTAGGTACACGCCATAGCCGCTTTTGCGCCGTACCACCGCCGGATTTACAGAGAAAGCCTCCACCTCTCCCAAAAGCGTGTATAGGTCCCCAGCCAGGTTTTTATACGGCGCGGCGAACTCCAGGTGGTAGGCCTTGTTGGGGTCTGTGGCCACGCCGCAGACCAAAAATCCCCCCCGCAGAAACGCCTCGTGGCAGCAGGGGTTTTCCAGCACCGCCCGGTTGATGCGTAGACTGGGCTCCCGGCCCGTGTGGTCAAAGGCCTCCGCCAGCCGCAGGCGCTCCTGCTCTTCAGGCAGTTCTACGCGGTAGGCCGGGCGGTTCCGGCGGCTTACCGCGTAAGTCAACTGGGCGCTTACCCCTGCACCTGCTGCGGCCAGTTCCAGCATACGCCGGGCCACAGCGGCGTACTCGGTGGTAAAAGAGGCGTCCTTGAGCGTGAAGCATTTGGAAAACAGCCAGGCCCCATAGCATTCGGCCCGAATACAGCAGTTATTTTTTTGGTCAATCTTACATAGTTCCCTTTTAATTTCTCCTGTAAATGACATAGCACCCCTCAAAAAAGCCCCTGCACCTGCCGGGCTACCGCTTCAAAATCCACCTGGGAAAGCTCTGTCACGTCCACGGTTATCCGGGGCCCGCCCACGTCAAAGCGGTCCATGCCCCGGCCCGCGAACCCCGCCACATACTGCTCCAGGGTAATAGGCACATAGGGCGGCTTTTCCCCCGGCGGCTCTGGGTAACAGGTATTCACCACGTGGCCACGGTGGCGCTGGGGGGAAAGGTCCCTCTGCAAAAAGCGCTGGTAGATCATCTTCACATTCCCGGTCAGCATCACGGCCACCGGCCGGCAGTCAAAGGATTTCAGCAGCGCCCGCAGCCCAGGCAGCGAGGCATTCTCAAAATTATTTTCCAGTATCACAGAGCCGCCCACAGCCATTACCTGGCTGGCGGCATAGTACATAGCTTCCATGGCCCCCACCCCCAGGGCCACTTTTTCCGCTCGGCTGCCAAAGCCCACGGTGTCGTACAGCCGCTCCTTGATTTCATCCTTTGAAAACATGGGCAGACCCAGGTTTTTAGACAAATATCGGGCAATAGTGGTTTTTCCGGCGGCAGGCATTCCGCAGACCAGCACACAGTTCATGGCTTTACCTCAATATTTTTGTATATCCCGGTGAGAGGCGCCGGCTTTTACCCCTTTTTCGCTAAGGTAGTCCCCAAGGTACTGGGCCATGGCCACCGAGCGGTGGCGCCCTCCTGTACAGCCTACTGCCACCACCAGCTGGCTTTTTCCCTCTTTTTCATAAAGGGGCAGCAGGTAGTCCATTAGATCCGTCAAACGGGCCGCAAAACCCCGGGCCTCGTCATTATCCATCACATAGTCCCGCACCTCTGGGTCCAGCCCAGTTTTGGGGCGCAGCTCTTCGTCATAAAAGGGGTTAGGCAGGCAGCGCACGTCAAACACCAGGTCCGCCTCCATGGGAATGCCAAACTTAAAGCCAAAGCTGACGCAGAATACGGGCATAGAATCGCTGGAGCAGGCCAAAAACAGCTCTGCAATACGCCCTTTCAGCCGGGCTGGGGCACAGGCTGTGGTGTCAATCACATAGTCCGAGCAGCCCCGCATGGGGCCCAGCATGTCTCGCTCCAGCCGCACCGCCTGCTCTAAAGAGCCTCCCAGGTCCAGGGGATGCTTGCGGCGGGTTTCCTTAAAACGGCGCACCAGCACCTCGTCCGAGGCATCTAGAAACAGGGTCTTATAGGGCTTTCCCTCCTGTTTCAAGGTCTCCATAGCGGTGAAAAAAGATTTAAACAGCTCGCCGCCCCGGGTGTCTGTCACCACAGCAACCCGGCCCATGGCACCCTCTGACTTTACGCACAGGTCATAAAACACCGGAATTAACGCTGGGGGCAGGTTGTCCACACAAAAAAAGCCAATGTCCTCCATCGAGTGCATGGCCTGAGTCTTCCCCGCCCCCGAAAGACCGGTCACTACAACAAATTCCATTACCATTTCCTCCTTTAAGCTCACAGGGGCGCCGCCCCCGCACAGCTGCATGTCCGGACACACACAGGTGTGCTAGAGCAAGGCCAGCGTGCCATAACCCAAAACACGACCGGCCTAGGCCCACATCTACAAAAATTCATTCCCCTACCATCCGGACTTCCGGCTCCAGCTCAACGCCTGTTTGGCGTAACACCGTCTCCCGTATCTGTTCCATCAGCGTTAGCACGTCCCGGCAGGTGGCTCCGCCGGTATTCACCACAAAGCCCGCGTGCTTTTCGCTGACCTGCGCTCCGCCCACCCGTTGGCCCTTTAGATGGCAGCTCTCAATGAGGGCTGCGGCGTAGCCGTTTTTAGGCCGCTTAAATGTACTCCCCGCACTGGGCATATCATAGGGCTGCTTCTTTTTGCGGCGGGCCATCAGCTCCTCCATTTTTCCGGCAATATCCTCTTCCCGGCCAGGCTTTAGCTTCAGCTGGGCAAAAGTAATGATCCGCCCCCCTGCCGAGTAGGCGCTGTGCCGGTAGGAAAAATCCAGTTCTTTGCTTAAAAGCTGCCCTGGCTTCCCGGCCAGGTCTACATGACAAACCTTTACCGCTACGTCCTTTATCTCCCCGCCATAGGCCCCGGCGTTCATAAACACCGCGCCACCCACCGAGCCGGGAATACCCCAGGCAAACTCCAGCCCGGTCAGGGCATGGTCCCGGGCAAAGGTGCAAACCGAGGCCAGAGGGGCGCCTGCCCCAGCCAAAAGCGTACAGCAATCTTCTAACAGGCGCACCTGCCGGAACGTTTCCCCAAGCTGGACTACCACTCCTCGAAACCCCCGGTCGCCTACCAGCAGATCTGATCCCTTGCCCAGCACCAGCAGAGGCAGCCCCGTCTCTTGAACGGCTGCCAAAAGGCCGCTAAGCTGAGCCTCGGTTTCCACCCGCAGCAGCCGGTCTGCCGGCCCGCCAATTTTAAAGGTGGTCAGCGGGGCCAGCGGCGCGTCCTTTTGACAAACACACCCCAGCCGTCCCGCAGCCTGGTCCAGAACCGAATAGTCACGCATACGCTTTCCTCCCTTTAAGGCGCGGGACTTTTTCCCGCACCCAGCCAGGAAAACTTTTCTTAAAAAGTCCCCTGGCTCCTTCAAAAACTTTTATTCTGGATTTTTTCTAAGGCAATACCGCAGAATTCTAAGTACCGTATTGGGCAGTCAGATTTTTCTTCAGAGTGTACAGATTGAGCGCCGTCAATCTCACCATTGACAAGTGAAAGCTGTGCGCTATCACGGAAAATCTGCAAGCAAGACGGTGCTTAAGGCGCCACCCGCGAATGGTGCGGGGTTGCCTTAAATGTTTCCCTGTCAGCCCCACCAAAAAGCGGTTCGCCGGGTGGGAACAGGAACATGGAACGTTACCCGTGAAAACGGGGTTTGGGGCAGAACTGTCCCTAGGAAACGCCCCGCTAAAGTTGGCAAAGTCAAAAGTACGGCGCTTTCCCAGCAGGGTGCAGCTCCTTAGCCAATTTCACCGACAGACCACCAGTCAGGCCCGTGTAGACTACAGATTGCCGCAGCCGCGCAGCCACAAAGGCCAACGGTCAGGGCCCGTATCAGTCCTAAAAGCCCTTATACTATTAAGATACTATGCAAGCAGGCTTGCTATATCTCCAGATCCATCTTTGTGTATCTGGGCTGAAGCTCCTGGGGGTCCATCCCCAGATTGGTCAATAACTCTTGGGCCGCGTTATAGCCCATCTTCTTCTGGCGGTTGTTCATGGCCGCCACTTCAATAATCACCGCCAGGTTGCGTCCAGGCTTTACCGGAATGGTAATTACCGGCACGCGAATCCCCAATATCTCGGTATAGTCATTTTCCATGCCCATACGGTCGTACAGCTTTGTGGCATCCCAGGGCTCCATTTTTATAGCCAGCTCCACCTTTTGGGTGGGCTTTACCGCGCCAGTGCCGAAAATTCGCTGGGCGTTAACCACCCCAATGCCCCGCAGTTCAATAAAATGGCGAATATTTTCTGGCGCCTGGCCCACCAGAGAAATGCTGGACACCCGGCGTATTTCCACTGCGTCGTCGGCAATCAGCCGGTGGCCCCGCTTGATCAGCTCAATAGCGGCTTCAGACTTTCCTACACCGCTGTCCCCCACCAGAAGAATCCCCTCGCCGTACACCTCCATCAACACCCCGTGGCGGGTGATGCGGGGGGCTAGCTCTACATTCAGATAGGCCACCAGGCTAGCCAGGGCGCTGGAAGTGGTGTCTTGAGAAACAAGCAAGGGAATTTCGTAGCGCTCCGCCGCCTCCATCATAGCCTCCCAGGGACGGATCCCCCGGGCCAGAATCACTGCCACTGGATGCAGGGCAAAGTAGCGCTCGATGTCCTCAGACCGCTGGTTTTCGCCAAAACGGCTGAGCATCCCCATTTCCGAGCGGCCAATAATAGCAATACGGTTCGGGTCAAAATAGTCCACAAAGCCATTCAGCTCCAGGCCGGGGCGGTTCACGTCCCGAGAACGCACGGTAATTAGGCTGGGGTCCCGGGGCAGATGGAGCGGCTCCAGCCCCTGGTTTTCTATTATGCTTGATAGCGGAATGGTGTATTCTTCTGTCATGGGGTAGACTACCTCCTCACATATTATTTCATTGTTCCCACTGTCTTTTATATGGTATACCGCTTTAGCGACAGTTGGCCATCCGAAGATGAGAGTTCCAGAAGCGTTCCATCTTTGGACATTCCTTAAAAATACTATGCATATATTATACCACAGCATAGCGCCGGTTGGAAAGCCCCTTTCAGAAATCTTTGGCCGCAGAAATTTTTTTCAAATTTCGAAAAAAACACTTGCATTTCTCATAGGTGTGTGTTATAATAAATAAGCTTTCAAACGAGAGTTCATTAAATATCGCGGGGTGGAGCAGCTCGGTAGCTCGTCGGGCTCATAACCCGAAGGTCGCAGGTTCAAATCCTGCCCCCGCAACCAAAAATCCCCGGAAACACTAGGGTTTCCGGGGATTTCATTTTGCATTTTCCCTTTGTTTCCCTTACCTGACCCATGCGCTGACCCATACGGGGAAACGACCGGGTACTTCTAAACACTGCCGGATAGTAAGTTGTCCATCGTGCGGGCCGCTTCTTTCTGTGCGGCGGTGGTGACGTGGGCGTAGGTGTCCAGGGTGAACCCTGCGCTGTAGTGGCCCAGCATACCCGACACCGTTTTGATGTCTACTCCATTTTGGAGTGCCAGCGTTGAAAACGTGTGCCTCAAATCATGAAAACGCAAGGGTGGCAATCCGGCTCTATCCAGTACCCGGTGTAGCATATGCAGGACACTGTCCGGCGAAATTGGCCCGCCGTTGGGCGAGGGAAACACATACTCGCCAGCCACTTTGCTCCTCTGCTCTCTAAGAATTTCTATCGCATCTGCTCCGATGGACAGCGTGCGGTAGGAATTTTTCGTTTTCAACGGAGCCTCCACCACTTCCCCATCAATCCTGGCTACCTGCCGTTTCACTTGGATAACACCTATGTCCAGGTTGAT
>NZ_JAWXXL010000026.1:0-48199 GCF_034334985.1 Acutalibacter intestini
GCTGTCTGGCAGACGCCGTTATGGTGTGGAACCGGCAGCAGGCAGAACCATGCAGGGTGGTGGCAGTTGGGCGCAATTTGGAAAAGGCGCGGGAAAGATTTGAGCCATTCTGGAATAATTGGAACTTCATATTTATTCAACAAGATGTATGCAAGCCATTTGAAAATTTTTTGGAACAGGTTGATTTTATCATCCATGCCGCCAGCAACGCAGACCCGGTGAATATGGCAAAACATCCAGTGAATACGTTGCTGGCGAATGTGCTGGGTACAAAAAATCTGATGGAATATGGACTGTCACATGGGATGAAGCGGTTTCTGTATGTTTCTTCTGGGGAAGTTTACGGGCAGCCAAATGAGAACCAGGATGATTTCACAGAGGATTATTGCGGGGCATTAGATTTGTCCAGCCCACGTTCCTGCTACCCGGAGGGCAAGCGCGCCGCCGAGGTGCTGTGCCAGAGTTACCGGAGCCAGTTTGGGGTGGATGTGGTTATCGTGCGGCCCTGCCATCTGTTTGGGCCAACCATGTCACGGCAGGACAGTCGGGCGGTGGCGGAGTTCCTCTGGGCCGCGGCGGAGGGACGGGACATTGTGCTGAAGAGCGATGGGCTGAGAGAACGCTCCCATTGCTATGTGGTGGACGCGGTGCAGGGCTTGTTGGTTGTATTGGAAAAAGGGGAGTCCGGACAGGCGTATAATATTGCGGATAAACGGTATCAGAGGACAATCCGGGCGTTTGCGGAAAAAGCAGCTGACGCTGGCGGCTGCAAAGTGGTTTTTGATTTGCCAAGTGATATGGAAAGCAGAGGGTATTCCAGGATTTCCAGACAGGTGCTGGATGCGGGAAAAGTGGAAAAGCTGGGGTGGGGCATGCAAAACAACGAAAGTAATGGAATAGAAAATACAGTTCGAATTTTGCGGGAGTGCGGCCATGAATGAGGTCAACGTGGCGCGCTCGTCTATGCCGCCTTATGAGGAATATTGCGCAGAAATTAAAGATTTGTGGGACAGCCGGTGGCTTACAAACATGGGCCAGAAGCATGAAGAATTACGAATAAAATTGCAGGAGTATTTGGGGACAGGGCACCTGGAACTGCTTACAAATGGGCATATGTCTATTGAAGTTTCTTTGCAGACTTTGGGGCTTTCTGGGGAGGTTATCACTACGCCATTTACCTTTGCCTCCACCACCCAGGCTATTGTGCGGAATGGCTTGACACCTGTGTTTTGCGACATTGACCCGGTAACATTTTGCATAAATCCGGAGAAGATTGAGCCCCTTATTACTGAGAAAACCAGCGCTATTTTGCCTGTGCATGTGTATGGGAATGTGTGCGGTGTAGAGGCTATAGAGGCGATAGCGAAAAAGTATAATCTTGCAGTAATATACGATGCGGCCCACACCTTTGGGGTGAAATACATGGGCATGGGGATTGCAAATTTTGGAGATGTTTCCTGCTTCAGTTTCCACGCCACAAAGGTTTTTCATACCGTTGAAGGTGGGTGTGCGTGCTTTCAAAATGAGGTGTTTGGAGATTGTTTAGCGAAGCTGAAAAACTTTGGCCTGGCGGGGCCGGAGGACGTGGAGGAAGTCGGCACAAACGCGAAGCTGGATGAATTCCGGGCGGCTATGGGGCTGTGCAATTTGCGGCATTTAGACGGGGAAATTGCCAAACGGAAGCGGGTTGTGGAGCGGTACCGGGAGAGGTTGGAAAATGTTCCGGGCTTGCAGATAAATCCCGTACAGAAAAATGTGGAGCCGAATTTTGCTTACTTCCCGGTGGTTTTCCATGAGGGAGTTTTTGGGGCAGACAGGGACACTGTACTGCATAAACTTGCAGAGAATGGTATCCATACAAGGAAATACTTTTATCCGCTGACAAGTGAATTTAGTTGTTATAAAGGAAAGTTTGAACCAAAAAAAACGCCGGTTGCATTAGAAATCAGTCGGAAGGTTTTGACGCTGCCGCTGTACGCAGACTTGGATTTGGCGGACGTGGACAGGGTTTGCGATATCGTTTTAAGCTGCAAAAAGTGAGGTGGAAATCGTGAAGGGAATCATTCTGGCGGGGGGCTCGGGGACGCGGCTTTATCCGTTGACGAAAATCGTGTCCAAGCAGCTTTTGCCCGTGTACGACAAGCCTATGATTTTCTATCCGCTGTCCACTTTGATGCTGGCGGGGATACGGGATATTTTGCTGATTTCTACGCCGCAGGATTTGCCAAGATTTCAGGATTTACTGGGGGATGGGGAGCAGTTTGGCATCCGGTTAAGCTATGCGGAACAGCCAAAACCGGAGGGGATCGCCCAGGCCTTTCTCATCGGGGAAAGCTTCTTATACAATGAGCCCTGCGCCATGATTTTGGGCGACAACATCTTTTACGGCGGGTGGTTCAGCAAGAATCTGGACGAGGCTGTAAAGAATGCTTATGACGGTTTTGCAACCATTTTTGGGTACTATGTGCGGGACCCCGAGCGCTTTGGGATCGTGGAATTTGACGCGGGGCACAACGTGGTTTCCGTGGAGGAAAAGCCGGAGAATCCCAAGTCTAATTATTGCATAACCGGGTTATATTTTTACAGCGGCGGGGTTTCGGAGATGGCAAAGGAACTTACGCCATCAGCCCGTGGGGAGTTGGAAATTACAGATTTAAACCGGCTGTATTTGCGAGAAAACAAATTGAAGGCCCAGGTGCTGGGAAGGGGCTTTGCGTGGCTTGATACGGGCACTGTAGACAGTTTGATGGAGGCCGGCACTTTTGTGGAGACGGTGCAGAACCGCCAGGGGGTGGTGATTTCCGCGCCGGAGGAGATCGCCTATCATGCTGGGTGGATCGGCAAAGCGAAACTGTTGGAAAATGCAAGATTATACGGAAAGTCGCCTTATGGGGAACATTTGCGGCGGGTGGCAGAGGACAGGTTTTTGCTGTGACTTTGAGAGAAAAGAGGTGGTTTGCATGACGGTTTTGGTGACGGGCGGGGCTGGGTTTATTGGCTCGAATTTCATATTTTACTGGATGGAGAGGCACCCGGAGGATAGGGTAATTTGCCTGGATAAACTGACCTACGCGGGGAATTTGTCCACATTAAAATCGGTGATGGATGAGCCCAATTTTCGGTTTGTAAAGGGCGATATCTGCGACAAAAATTTGGTGTTCGATTTGTTCCGGGCAGAGCATCCGGAGGTTGTGGTAAACTTTGCGGCGGAAACCCATGTAGATCGATCCATTGACGGCCCCGGTGTGTTTTTGCAGACAAACCTTTTCGGCACATCCACACTTTTAGAGGCCTGCCGGGAATTTGGTGTGGGGCGCTATCATCAGGTTTCTACAGATGAGGTTTACGGGGATTTGCCTTTAGACAGGCCTGATTTATTCTTCACAGAAAACACCCCGCTGCACACCAGCTCTCCTTACAGCGCCAGCAAGGCGGGGGCGGATTTGATGGTGCAGGCATACCACAAAACCTTTGGGATTCCGGCGACAATTTCAAGATGCTCTAATAATTATGGGCCATACCAGTTCCCTGAAAAACTGATCCCGTTAATGGTGCTGAATGCTTTGCAGGATAAACCTCTGCCTGTGTATGGGGAGGGCATAAACATACGGGACTGGCTGTATGTAACCGATCACTGTCGGGCCATAGAGTTGATTTTGCAGAAGGGCAGGCTGGGGGAAGTTTACAATGTAGGCGGGCACAATGAGCGCCGCAACATTGACGTGGTGAAGCTGATCCTTGCTGAGCTGGGTAAGCCGGAGAGCCTGATAACCTACGTGGCCGACCGAAAGGGGCATGACAGGCGGTATGCCATTGACCCGGGGAAAATACATGGCGAGTTGGGCTGGCTGCCGGAGACGGGGTTTGAGGACGGCATGAGGCGGACGGTTCGGTGGTATGCGGAGAACCGGGGATGGTGGGAGGATATCGTTTCCGGGGAGTATCAGGAGTACTATAAAAAGATGTATAAAGAAATATAACGACATGTAGAAATATAATAGTCAGGCGGTATTATTAATGAAAGTGTGCGTTATCGCGGATAATGAATATATTTATATTCAATTTCTCTCCATGGTCAAAGAAGGTGTGTTCTTTGGAAATGATTTCGATTTTTTCTACTCAGACACAAATTTGGATTTTACCTCAAAATATAACGGTGAGAAGTTTTTTCCCATTAATCTACAAGCCCAAAGCCATAACTTTTTTGATTTATATGATGTTTTTCTTTCATTGCATTCTAAACAAATATTTCCACATCAGTTAGTGAGTAAAAAGCTATGTATAAATGTTCATCCAGGTTATAACCCATACAATCGTGGTGTTTTTCCGCAAGTGTTTAGTATAATCAATAAGCATCCTGTAGGAGTTACAATTCATAAAATGGATGCAGAATTGGATCATGGGCCTATTTTTTTTAGGAGAGAAATACCAGTTTATGATTGGGATACATCCTTTGATGTGTATAAACGTATCCAAGAGTTAGAGATAGTGATGATAAGAGACTGCCTTCCTCAAATTTTATGCAATGCTGTACAGGAGTTTTCTGCTGAATCGGAAGGTAATCTAAATTATAAAAAAGATTTTTTACAATTGTGTGAAATAGATTTAAATCAGATTTGCACATATGGAGAAGCGATAGATCGCTTGCGCGCCATGACGTTTGAAGGGTATCATAATGCCTTTTTTATTACTGAGGAGAACCGAAAGGTATATGTGCAATTAAAGCTAATACCTGAATAGAGTGTCTTACTCAATGATAGCGAAGAGATTGCAAAATAAAGCAAAAAACTTTAGATTAACTTAAGTTTTGTTGTGTTTGCCGATTCAAATAAACAAATAAAATTGTAGGCTAATTTAAACGTATGAACAGAACGGATGATTCATTATGGAATTTGACAACTGCAAAAACATGAATAAATACGATTGCCTTGTGAGTATTCTTGTTTTGAGTTATGGACATGAAAAATATATCAGGCAGGCGCTGGAAAGCATTTTGGATCAAGAGACAGACTTGTGTTATGAGGTGCTGGTGGGGGATGACGCGTCACAGGACGGGACCGCCGGCATTATCCAGGAATTTACGAAACAATATCCGGACATCGTCAAGCCGGTGCTTCGGGCCGGTAATGTAGGGGCAAGCTGCAACCTGTACGATTTGATTTGCCGGGCCCAGGGGAAATATATTGCGATACTGGAGGGCGACGACTTCTGGTTGGACAAGCGTAAGCTGCAAAAGCAGTTTGACTTTTTGGAGTCTCACCCAGAGCATACTGGCTGTTGCAGCAAGTGCCTGATTGTAGATGAGGACAGCAAGCCGGATTATGAACGCAGTTGCCATATTGCCTGGAACAAAAGGGTTTTTACGCTGGAAGATTTGGCCGAAAGCTGGCAATTACCGGGCCACCTGGGGACGGTAATGCTTCGAAACTTTTTCCTGAGCATGGACCCGGAGCAGTGCAATATTTTCTATGAGGCTCATCCCATGGTGTGTGACAAGACTATAATACTGCTTGCGCTCCTTCGTGGTTCCATATATTGCAGCAATGAGATTTTATCTGCCTATCGTTTTGTGGATAAAAAAGGGGAAAACAACTGGTTCTCTACCCATCACGCAAACCCTTACCGGAATTACGACATGTTCATGTACCCCTGCAATCTGGAAAGCTGGGCGAGGAAAAACATGAAACTTCCCCGGAATGTGCACTTTGGCAAACGCAACCCCTACCGCTTTGCCCGGTTTGTAGAGGAGTGCGTGAGGAAGCCAGGGCGCAAGAGGCTTCAGCAGCTATTTGAGATGATAGCCCGCAGCCACCAGCCCCTGAAATACAGCTGGTACGTGCTGAAAGCGCTGATAGAAATGGAGTGACAATATGAAAAAATCAAATATAGTTGCTCTGTTTTTCGGAGTGACTGTAGGCGCGGTGGCAGGCGGGGCGCTGGTAAAAAAGCTGTGGCTGGAGAAGTACCGCAAACAGAAGGTAGAATTGGCGGCAACCAGCCATGAGCGGGAACTGCTGCACATCCTGCTGAAGCTGAAACAGAAGGACGTTCGGTTCGGAGAATACTTTACAGAGCATAGGCTACAATCTGTAGCAGTCTTGGGCATGGGCCGGGAAGGGAGGTATCTGCTGGACGAGCTGGCCAAGGAGCAGGAGATTACCACGGCCTATGGCGTGGAGGCAGACTATCTGGGTTCTGTACATGAGACGCTGATCGTCTACCGTTTGGGGGAGGATGAGCTGCCCCCGGCGGACTGTTTGGTGGTGTGTGACTTAGTCCGGACAGAGGAAAAAATCGCCTTGGCGCAGCAAGAATTTTCCGGCAAAATTGTGGCGCTGGAAGGAGTTTTAGAGTGGCTTATGGACAGGCACGGCATTAAGAAGTGGCGGGGGCAGTCTACTTCTAGCAGGCCGGCGAAATAATCAAATTATGTGGAGGACAGGAAGATGAAATTTTGCAATAGACCTTTTGACAGTGCTTACTTAGCTCCAGATGGAGCGGTGTGGCCTTGTAGCTGGATGCACTGCATTATCGGCAACTTGTACGAAAATGATTTGGATAAAATTTGGAAAAGTGCAGCGGCACAGCAGGCTCGGGACAGCATCTTAGATGGTTCTTTTGCGTTTTGCCGGAAAACCTCCTGTCCATTTTTAGAGCGTGATGATTTGCCGGATTTGTTAGAAGATGAATTCAAGCAGAAAGCTGTTGCCAGCGAAACACCTTTGTTTATAAATATTGCAAATGATCGCATTTGTAATATAGCTTGTACTACCTGCCGTACCTCTCTTTATTGTCCAAAAGAAGGAGAGAGGGAAAAGATTGATACTGCGTTGGAGCGACTAATCCCCTTTGCCAATAAGGCAAAAGCCATAAACTTGAACGGACAAGGCGAATTTTTGGCAAATCCGAGTTTTATCAAGTTTTTACAAGTTTTGCGTCCTGAACGCAAAGAGTTTCAACTCAGCGTTGAAACTAATGGAATACTATTTGATAAGGCTCATTGGGAAAAGTTTTCTCACTTAGGAGAATATCATTTTGCAGTCAATGTCACATTAAATAGTTTGCGTAAAGAGGTTTTTCGATATTTGACTGGAGGGTTTGATAAGTTCGAGCAAGTCTTGGCTAATCTAGAGTTTTTGAGCAAACTCCGAAGAGAAGGGCAAATCAAAGAATTAAAATTGGCCATGGTGGTGCAGGAAAGTAACTTTTGGGAAATACCGGATTATGTTCAGAGATTTGCAAAGTCTGATGAGTTTGCAGTAGACCAGATTACCATGCGTCCTGTATACCGCTGGTTTGGTATGGAGGACGAAACCTACTGGTTCAAGAATATCCTGAATCCCATGCATCCCTATCATAAGGAATATCTTAAAATTTTAGCTGATGACTGCTGGAAGGATCCCAAGGTTTATGACTGGGGCTGCCACAATATCCGGGAGGCGCTGCCCCACCCACTGAAACAGGAGGAGATTTACCGGAAGATTCTCTCAAAAATTTATAACAATGAGTTTGGCCTTTCTCCTGTTGAGTACCTTAAAAAGTGTGTGGACAAATTGGGCGCAAAACGGATTGGCTTCTATGGGAAGAATGAGTTTTCGCAGGAGTTTGCCCATTTGTTAAAGCAAACCGGTGTTGAAATTTTCCAGCTTACCTGGGTGCCGGAGGACTGTAAAGGGGAATTTCACAAGGTGGCTAAACAGGAATTTAGGCCCGATATGGCGGATGCCGTGCTGATCATTGACTTCTTCAAGGGCAGATATTGGTTCAAGGATTTGCAGGCTTTAGGATTTGAAGGCGATATTTTGACAATAGAAGAGTTTATGGGAAGAAATGCGTGATGGCAGAAAAGCGGTACAGGCCAGCTGGGACAGTTGGAAGTACACATTCTATAAGACAAAGGGAGATATATATGAAGCTGTTACTGGTAATACCTCCATATAATGTTTTGAAGCGAAGAGATAAAAGTTATTCCTTTCCAATAGGCATCGCTTATGTCAATGCAGCTCTGCGGAAAGCGGGTTTTGACGTTGATGGCCTTAATATGAACCATATTGACGTGGAAGATCGATACGCATATTTGGCCGACTATATCCGCTCAGAAAAAATTGACTGTGTGCTTTCTGGCGGACTGTGCCCAGAATGGAGGGTTATTAAGAAGATATTTGATACTGCAAAATCTGTTCACTCAGACATCATTACGATTTGCGGCGGTGGGATGATTACTTCGGAACCCATCCCATGTGCAGAACTGCTTCAAGTAGACTACGCAGTAGTTGGGCAGGGGGAAATCACGGATGTTGAGTTAGTTCAAACCCTGATAGACCGTGGCGATGTTGCGAATGTCAAAGGCATCGTTTATCGAGCAAAGAGCGGAGAGTACAAACAGACATTTCCCCGCGAAGAAATTCACGATCTGGATACGATTTCTTTTCCCAATTATGAGGGGCTTGATATGGACAAGTATTTGGATGAACAAAAAGTATCAGACCAACTAGGTTTTTCGTGTTCTTATGACAGGCCTAGGACAATGTCCATGGTTTTGGGCCGGTCCTGTCCATATCAGTGTAAGTTTTGTTTTCATCCTTCGGGAACTAAATACCGACAGAGAAGCTTGGACAACTTTTTCAAAGAATTGGATGTGGTTGTAAAGACATATCACCCCAAATCTCTCAGCATCATGGATGAACTTTTCAGCGCCGACCCTAAGCAGGTAGATGAATTTTGCAAAAGGATTAAGACATATGGCCTTACATGGGTGGTGCAAATGCGGGTGGATATGAAGGGGTTGTCTCTTGAATTATTAAAAAATATGCGGGATGCAGGCTGTTGCTGTATATCATATGGCTTGGAGAGTTACAGCCCTAAAGTGCTTAAAAATATGAGGAAGCATATCACACCAGAGCAAATAGAGCATACGTTGAAGATGACCTATGATGCATCTATCAACATCATAGGGAACTTCATTTTTGGAGATGAAGTTGAGGATGAATCCACGATTTATGAAACGATGCGCTTCTGGTTTGACCACCCTCAATATGGCATAAACCTTTCTATGATTGAGACATACCCAGGAAGTGAATATTATAAAGAACTTGTACAGTGCGGGAAAATAACAGATAAACTTGCATTCCTGAAGATGACTGGCGGATCAACTTAATGCAGATGCCAGATGAAACATATTGGAAATATGTTGTCCTTGTGCAACTCTTATCTTTCTATTACCATCCTCAGTCTACCCTTGGTACAATTGAGAGTATCTATCAAAACGAATATGGGGAATGGGTACTGGAGACGAAGTGCCCTCATTGTGGTGCTAAGAATATCTATCATAATGTCCGAGAGTCTATGTTACGGCAGTCGTATTTTAAAATCCTCTGCCAGGAGTGCTTCCGCAGCGCAGATTTTTGGTGCAATCAGGAACGCCTCCCCAATTATGACAAATTAGAATATTTGTGTAGGATGGTGGCTGCGGCCAAGGATGAGCATGATTTTAGGGCAGCCGTAGACACACTGTATAGGACGTATTTGGAGATTTGGGATCCAGCAAACCCGTACCCAAGAATATTTGAAGGGGTTTCCCGGGCAGAAAAGTAATGAGCCTCTTTTCCGATACAAAAAGAAATAAGCAAGGAGTTGCAATATGCATATAGCTTTGTGTATCCCAACATATGAAAACTCAAAAGTTGTGGAGGATTTTTTGATAAACTGCGCTCCATATTATATGGAATGTGGAATCGATATTTACTTCTATGACTCAAGCAGGGAAGATGCAACAGAAAAGGTTGTTAAAAAGTTCATGACAAGTGGACGCATCCATTATATTGCAATTCCAGAATACGTGGAACCAGATGAAAAGACATTTATGATTTTTCAGGGCTATGGGATAACTGGAGAATATGATTTTATCTGGTTAAGTGGGGACGGAGTGCAATACCCTAAGGAAGGAGTACAATTCATTTTAAGCAAATTAGATACAAAGTACGATTTGGTTACGTTGAATTCAAGAAACCGCAATGGTGTGATTCAGGCTGAAATTATTTGTGATATAAATAATTATTTTCAAACATGTGCGGTACAGTTAACGTTATATGGGGCGGCCATCCTGAACACACACACTGTGTTTCGTGACGTTAATTGGGACTACTACAAAGGCATATGCTTAAAGGCCTCTATAGCGGGGTTTTCACATATTTCTTTTATTTTCCACAGAATTTTAGAGCTGGAGCAATTTTGCGGCCTGAATTTAAATTTAGGAAAGCATCGGTATAGGTTATCCACAAAAAAGAAAACTTCGTCATGGTACCAGAATTGTTTCTCTACATGGGTGTATAAATGGACAGAAGTGATAGAATCATTGCCTGATTACTATGAAAACAAAATGGCTATAGTAATGTCACAAGGAAAGAGCCTTTTAGGGAATGTCGATAGCTTTAAAAGATTAAAACTGGATGGTGTGTATTCTTATAAAGTTTTCAGAAAATATATAGAATATTGGAATAAGGTAACGGAGATCTCCTTGTTTAGGCTATTTCTAATCTCCATAGAGCCTAAGTTTTTTATTCGTGTGACTGGCAAAATTGGATTTCTTTTAAATACAGGAAACCTCAAAAGATTCTGTCGTGCACATGCAGAGATATACATTTTGGGCGCAGGCCGGATTGGAGAAATATATGGGGAGTATTTTATAAAAAACAATATACCATTTCAAGGATTTTTTGTTTTGCCCGGAAAAGCCGCAAATAATGAGATGTTAGAGCATCCTGTTTTTGAATTCCAAGAAAATCATTATCTGTTGCAGAATACAGGCATTGTATTGGCGTTGGGGCCAGATGACACAAGAATTGGTTTGGAAAATTTAAGTGGTTTAGTTCCTCCAAAAGACATTTTCAATGTGCCTTCCCTGCGACGTGATATTGCATTTGAGTCTGGTTATAAAGCACTGAATATTTAGAGCATTTTCTACAGGAGCAGGGGTTAAAGCGCACAGATTGATACAGTATTACTTCTAAAAAACAATATAGGAAAAGGATGTAAAAAGTGGTAAAATAGAGGGTATGAAATACATTGATTTACGAAAATTGAAAAGTGGAGAGCTCAAGCAGGTACGCCGACAGGTCGTACGCCTCAAAAAGATGGGGAAAATCGGGAAAGAAATAGAGGAATTGACCGGAGTGCGGCAGAATCGCATCAGCGAAATATGGACGGCGTATCAGCGAGAGGGCGAGGGTTCCCTGGAACCGAAGAAACGTGGGTTCCAGAAGGGGACGCATCTCCGGCTGACATCGGAGGAACAGGCGGAAATACGGAAAACGATTGTGACGCGCCGCCCGGAGGAATTCAGCATTCCCGGCAGTTTGTGGACGCTGAAAAAAGTGTGCGCATACGTCTGGAAAAAGAAGATGTCAGACGGCAGTGCATCGGATTATATGCGGCGCTAGGGATTGACCTGTCAGCGTCCGGTCAAGCGTGCCCGGAAGCAGGATCCTTCCCGAATCTGAAGGTGGCGGGAGGAGGAATATCCGGCCATCGCTCAGAGAGCCAGGGCAGAAAATGCCGGGATCTACTGGGGAGACGAGACTGGGATCGACAACTGCTCGAACTGCGAGCGCGAGTTCGCCCCCAAAGAGCAGCCCCCGGTTCTGCCGGTGGAGACGAAAAGAGAGCGGCTGAATATGCTCTCCGCACTGAGCATGGAGGGGAAAATTCGCTTTATGCGGGCTTTGAAATATTCCCCTGATAAGGTCTCCACTCTCTTTCAACATTATCATGTTTCCTATATTTTTGTTCGGGAGTAATAGCTCAGATACAGAGGAGTTTTGTGAGTAGGAGTAGACTTTGTAAAACATTGGCCGTTTGGCTTGAAGTTTCCAAGGTTCTGTGTCCTATCTGTTCTTGGCTGGCAATAACATTTCTATTTCTTTATATTGATTTAAGGGAGAAACTACATGAAAACCCTGATTCTCGCCGGTGGATACGGCACCCGAATCTCCGAAGAAAGCCAATTTAAGCCCAAGCCCATGGTGGAGTTGGGCGGCATGCCCATCCTGTGGCACATTATGAAGCTGTACGGCCACTATGGTTTTAATGAATTCATTATCTGCGCAGGCTACAAGCAACACGTCATCAAGAAGTTTTTTGGCGATTATTTTCTTCATACTTCTGACATTACCTTTGACTTTACCAATGGCAAAGAGGACATGATCGTACATAAAAACACCTCAGAACCCTGGAAAGCCACTATCGTGGACACAGGTCTGAACACCATGACTGGAGGCCGGGTGAAGCGTGTGCGGGACTATGTTGGCAATGAACCCTTCCTTCTGACTTACGGCGACGGCGTTTCCAATGTAAATATCTCAGAACTGGTCAAATTCCATCAATCCCACGGCAAAATGGTGACCATTTCTGCGTACAACGCGGGCCAGCGCTTTGGCGTTCTGGACGTTGACAAAGACGGGCAAATCCAAGAGTTCCGCGAGAAAACTCAGGGCGATGGCAACCTCATCAACATCGGCTTCATGGTCTGCCAGCCGGAGTTTTTTGACATGATAGAGGGAGACGACACAATTTTAGAGAAATCTCCTCTCGAAACTGTTGCGAAAATGGGCCAGTTGATGGCGTATAAACATACAGGATTCTGGCAGTGCATGGACACTGTGCGGGAAAAAGAATTGCTGGAAAAGCTGTGGACAGAGGGCCGTGCCCCTTGGAAGGTGTGGTAAAATGACTGGGTTTTCTTTGGATTTCTTTCGCGGGAAGCGGGTGTTTGTCACGGGGCATACAGGCTTTAAGGGCAGTTGGCTATGCAGGATTCTGATAAACGCAGGCGCAGTTATAACTGGTTATTCCTTGCCGCCGCCCACTGAGCCAAACCTGTTTTCTTTGTCGGGATTGGAACAAAATATGAGCTCCATCATCGACGATATCCGGGACAGGGATAAGCTGATGCAGGCGTTTTGTGATGCCCAGCCGGAGATAGTTTTCCATTTAGCAGCGCAGCCTATTGTTCGCGATAGTTATAAAAATCCTGCTGGTACATATGAGACAAATGTGATGGGCACTGTAAACCTTCTGGAGTGTGTCCGTACCTTACAGGTACCTGTAAGGTCAGTGGTGATTATCACCACTGATAAAGTCTATGAGAACAAAAACTGGGCTTGGGGATACCGGGAAAATGACCCATTGGATGGCCGGGATCCCTACTCCAATTCTAAGTCCTGCGCGGAATTGGTAACTCACAGTTACGTGCAGAGTTTCTTTGCTGATTCGCCTGTAGCAGTCTCCACCGTGCGGGCAGGCAACGTAATTGGCGGCGGTGACTTCGCCCATGACCGCATTATTCCAGACTGCGTGCGAGCGGCTCAAGCAGGAAAACCCATCGCTGTTCGCAACCCCAACTCCATCCGCCCATACCAGCATGTGCTGGAGGCATTGTTTGCATATTTGCTAATTGCACAGCATCAATGTGGAAATAAAAAGCTGGCGGGATGGTACAATATCGGGCCGGATGACAGCGGATGTGTCACCACAGGAGAGCTGGTGAATATGTTCTGCCGGGCTTGGGGCAACGACCCAACTTGGGAGAACCAAGCCGAACCGAACGCGCCCCATGAGGACAATTTTTTAAAATTGGACTGTTCTAAAATGAAATCCACTTTTGGCTGGAAACCGTTATGGGACGTTCAAACCGCTATCGAAAAAACAGTGGAGTGGACGAAGGCTTGGATGGAAAAGAATGATGCCCCTTCTGTGATGGACAAGCAGATTATGAAATATTTAGATGGAATATGAGGAATAAACATGCGTACTAGAGATGAAATAAAGCAGGAAATATACTCGCTGGTGAGAGAGTACCGCCAAGTGGAGGATGCAGCGAAAAAGCCCTTCAGTCCAGGCGACCGTATCCCATACTGCTCCCGAGTCTACGACGCAGAGGAGCAAATAAACATGGTGGATTCCGCGTTGGAATTCTGGCTGACTGCCGGACGGTACTGCCAGGAATTTGAACGCGGCTTAGGCGAATTTCTGGGTGTGAAGCATGTGGCAGCGGTGAACTCCGGTTCCTCGGCAAACCTGCTGGCTTTTATGACGCTGACCTCCCCTCTATTGAAAGACCGTGCCATCCAACGTGGCGACGAGGTGATTTGCGTAGCGGCGGCATTCCCCACCAGCGTCACGCCTGTTTTACAATTCGGTGCGGTGCCCGTGTTCGTGGATGTGAAGCTGGGCACCTATAACATCGACGTTTCCATGTTGGAAGAAGGGCTTTCGGAGAAAACAAAATGTGTTTTTTTGGCGCACACATTAGGAAACCCCTTCAACTTGAAGGCCGTCAAAGAGTTCTGCGACAAGCATAATCTGTGGCTAATTGAGGACAACTGTGATGCCTTGGGTGCGGCTTATGACATGGGCGATGGCTACCGAAAAACCGGCACGATTGGCGATTTGGGCACCTCCAGTTTCTATCCGGCCCACCATCTGACTACGGGCGAAGGCGGAGCTGTCTACACAAATAATGACATGCTGGGCCGCATTATGCTCTCTATGCGGGACTGGGGCAGGGACTGTGTGTGTCCTTCTGGCGTGGACGATACCTGTGGGCGCCGATTTGATGGGCAGTATGGGCAGTTGCCGAAAGGGTACGACCACAAATATGTTTATTCGCATTTCGGTTATAACCTCAAAATGACAGATATGCAGGCGGCGGTGGGTTGCGCCCAATTAAAGAAGCTGGACGGCTTTATTCGGCGGCGCAATGAAAACTGGCAGGTGCTGCGGGAGGGCTTGGCTGGGGCAGAGGACAAGCTGCTCTTGCCTTACCATGAGGAGGAAGCCCTGCCCAGTTGGTTTGGATTTTTACTGACTGTCCGGGAGGGCATAGACCGGGAAAAGGTAGTGCGGTATATAGAGGAGAAAGGCGTGCAGACGCGCATGCTTTTTTCGGGGAATTTGCTGCGACACCCTTGTTTTGACGAGTTGCGAAAAGCGGGGACAGGGTATCGTGTGGTGGGTGATTTGGCAAACACGAATAGGATTGTTCAGGACACTTTCTGGGTTGGGGTGTATCCGGGGATGACACAGGAGATGCTGGAGTATATGGTGCAGGTGATTCTAAGGGTTGCGGAGAACTTAATTTGATACTAGGATGATATTGATGGATAAGATAAAAGTAGGAATTATTGGTACAGGAAATATTGGGACAGATCTGTTAATGAAAATTATGCGTTCACCGATATTGGAATGCGAGATTTTTTCAGGCCAAAGAATGGATTCCCCTAACATTATTTGGGCCCAGCGAATGGGGGTGCCTGTTACTAGCGAATCAGTAAGCTATTTTGAGTCTCATCCTAGCAGTTGTCCTATTGTTTTTGATGCAACCTCTGCGGCAGCACATAAAAAGAACGCTGCCATATTGGCACGTCTTGGGAAATTTGTGATTGATTTAACCCCTGCACATGTAGGAGAATTTTGTATCCCAGTGATAAACTTAAAAAAAGTTATAATGAGCAGCAAAAATGTGAACATGATTACCTGCGGAGGACAGGCTGTTGTACCCTTAGCCTACGCTATTTGTAAAGTTCAACCTGGAGTTAGATATATTGAGCTTGTGGCTACAATCGCTTCTAAATCTGCTGGTGCCGGCACACGCAACAACATTGATGAATTCACACAAACGACAAAAGATGCATTGACTTATTTTACAGGGATAGAAAATACAAAAGCTATCATTACTTTGAATCCAGCGGAGCCACCTATTGTCATGCATAATACAATGTATATATTGGTTGATAATCCGGATATGAGTAAGATACGGTGTGCGGTTCAAGATATGGAAAAAAAGCTACAGAGATATATACCAGGATATCGCATAGTAACAGGACCAATCTATAGTAATGGACAGATTACTCTTACCATGCAAGTACTGGGGTCTGGCGATTTTTTGCCCAGGTATGCAGGGAATTTGGATATTATTACTTGTGCGGCAGTAGAGGTGGCAAGCGAATATGCAGGAAGGCTATTGAAATATGAGGAATAAATTAAGATTTTTTGATGCAACGCTTAGGGATGGTTCTCATGCTATCCATCATCAGTTTAGCAAGGAAAAGATAGTTGAATATTGCAAGGCAATTGATAAGTCGGGGCTGGATGTCGTTATTGTTGGCCATGGTAATGGATTGGGGGCTTCTTCTATACAAGTGGGGCTTTCTAAATTAAGCGACCAACAGATGCTTTTTATAGCCAGAGGCCATTTGCAACATACTAAATTAGGCGCTTACTTGATTCCTGGGTTTGGAACTATCCGAGATTCTTTGGAGCCAGCGGTTGACCAAGGCGTGGAAGTTTTCAAAATAGGCTGTCAATGTACAGAGGCTGATACTACCCGTCAACACATAGAATGGCTGGCACAAAGGAAAAAAGAAGTATATGGTGTGTTGATGATGTACCATATAGCAGACACAGAAACACTGCTTCGCGAAGCACAGAAAATGCAGGAATATGGAGCGCGAGGAGTGATAGTCATGGATAGTGCAGGTGCGTCAACACCAGAGATGGTGAAACGCACAATTTGCATATTACACGATAGGCTCAATATAGAGGTCGGTTTTCATGCACATAATAACCTAGGGCTAGCAGTTGGAAATACATATATAGCTATTCAGGAAGGAGCCACAATCATTGACGGAACTTTGCGTGGCTTTGGAGCGGGGGCGGGGAATTGCCCATTGGAAGTTATAGTGGCTCTGTTAAAAAAAGAGGGCATGGACCTCTCGCGAATTGATTTATACACTTTACTAGATATTTCGGATGGTATTGTAAGCGGTTTCGGAACAAGAAGTGACGGCCTAAGCGGGCTTTCCATTGTAAGTGGTATGGCGGGAGTGTTTTCTGGATTTAGGGGAAAAGTAGAATTGGCCTCGCATCAATTCAATGTGGACCCGCGAGATATTTTTATTGAATTAGGGAAGCGCCAGATTCTGGCTGGACAGGAAGACATGATTATAGATGTAGCGGCAGAACTGCAAAAACAAAACCTTATCAATAGAGGGTTATCATTTTGAATTTGTCATAAGGAGGATTAGTGTGAAAAATACAAATGAAAGGAACGATATCCGGTACAAAAGGCTGTTTTTCCTAGCTTTTTGTGCGACTTCTGTATCGCATGGTGATTAAGATGGCTCAAAACGATGTGTGGGTTGGCACATGGGCGGAAATACCTACCGCATATGTTACAAATGTCGTATCGAAAGCAGGGCTGGATTTTACCATTGCAGATATGGAGCATGGCATCCTAACTTTCGAAACGATACAAAGCATGGTATTTGCAGCCCACAGCGAGAATAAAAAAATGTTTGTACGCGTTCCGGCCATTGACGAGGTTTGGGTGCTGCGAGCACTAGATACAGGGTGTGACGGCATTGTGTTCCCGCAAGTTACATGCGCTGATATGATAAAAGATATTATACGTCTTTCCTTTTTTCCGCCCCAGGGTTGTCGGGGATTTAATCCCTATGTTGCGGCTGGCGGGTATACGGGGGCAGGCCAGCAGATGGTTGCTAAAGAAAATGCCCGCATTGCATTAATTGTTCTTCTCGAGGGAAAAGAAATACTGGAACAGATTCAAGAGATTCTTTCTTTCCCTCAGGTGGATGTCATTTATATAGGGCAGTACGATTTGTCTGCTGCTTTAGGCATACCTGGTGATGTTAATAATCAAAAAGTTATTCAAATCATGAAAGAAGTGGTATGCAAAATTCGCTCTGCAGGGAAAAGAGCCGGCTGTATGGCCCAAGGGATATCAGATGCAATTGAGTACATAAATATGGGATTTAACTTTATCACATACAAAGTGGATACCGGGGTATTATTCGAGAGTATGCATAGCTTTGTAAAAGGGGTAAAGGCTGAAACATTGCAAATTCCGCCAAAAGAAAAAATCGTATAAAGTACTAAGCCCAGTTACTGGACGCTTTTGCACGCTATTCCGTCTTAGATAAAAGAATAGTCCAAGGCTTTTGCCACAACTCCTGCACACAGAGCAGCAAAATGACGGTAATCTTGCTGCTCTGCGCCGGGAGGTCACTATTCTGAAATAATTAAATCTTGCTGTGCTGTCCAAGTCAAGAGAGTTTCATATCCTTTGGTGCCTTGCAGCGCAGCGGAAAGGTATGGTCATAAAAATGAAATTATCTGATTATATCGTATGCTTTTTTAAAGAAAAAGGGGTAGAGGACATTTTTATGGTGACGGGAGGCGGCTGTATGCACCTTGTCAATTCTTTTGGCAATTCTGCCACAATGAAGTATTGGTGTACGCACCACGAGCAAGCTGCTGCTATGGCGGCAGAAGGGTATAGTAAAATGAAGAATGACGTTGGTCTTGTACTGGTGACAAGCGGCCCAGGCGCTACGAACACCATTACAGGTGTGTTAGATTGTTATCAGGATTCCACCCCAGTCATTTTTATCTCTGGACAAGCTAAAAGCAAGCAAACAGTCCATGGCGCAGGGATTCCAGGATTGCGCCAATTTGGGGTGCAGGAGGCAGACATCGTTTCTATTGTCCAGGGGATTACAAAAATGGCAGTGGAAATTACAGATCCCTGTTCTATCCGATACTATTTGGAAAAAGCTTTTTATGAAGCGACAAATGCCCGCCCTGGGCCAGTGTGGCTTAGCATCCCGTTAGATGTGCAGAGCTCTGAAATTGAACCATTCAGCTTGCGGGGCTATAGGCCAGAGCATACTTTAGTAGGAAAGGATTTAGAAGAAAAAATACAAGACGTCAGAAAAATGATCCAAACAGCGAAACGCCCGGTTATCATTGCGGGCCATGGGATTCGTCTTGCAAACGGATGTCCAGAATTTTCAAAAGCAGTTGCAGACTGGGGAATTCCTGTAGTGACTCCCTTTATGGGAATAGATGTTGTAGAGGAGAACCACCCTTGCAACATCGGGCGGGTCGGCACAAAAGGAACCCGCGCTGGTAATTTTGCTATGCAAAATGCAGATCTCATTATATCAATTGGAAGTCGGCTTGCGGTTTCCGTGGTTGGGCACGAATACAATTTGTTTGCAAGGGATGCACGTATTGTTATTGTGGATGTTGATGGCCAGGAGCATAAGAAAAGAACCATTCATTGGAATGAATTCCTGTTATGCGATGCGAAAACATTTGTCCGGGAGTGTTTTCGCCAGCCTTTACCACAAGAAAAGCATACGCCTTGGCTTGAAAAGTGCCAGTATTGGAAAAAGAAGTATCCTGTCATTTTGGAAGAGTACGAAAACGATAGCCACGGTCTCAATTATTACAAGTTTATAGATTTGTTAAACAAACATACAGATGCCTGCATGCCTATCATAGCAGATGCGGGTTCGGCATTTTATGTGACTTCCCAGGCGATAAAACTTAAAAAGGGTCAAAGATATATTACAGCAGGTGGGACGGCAACGATGGGTTTTACTGTGCCCGCAGCGATAGGTGTAGCTGTTGCAAGCCCTGCAATACCGATTATCGCAATAACGGGCGATGGATCTTTTATGCAAAACCTGCAAGAGTTGGAAGTGATTCGGCATCAACAATTTAATATTAAATTATTTGTCATGAATAATGGAGGGTACTTCTCTATTCGCCAAACGCAGAACCGGTATTTTCAAGGGAACTTAGTTGGGGAAAGTAGTGAAAGTGGAATTTCTTTCCCCAGTATGGGAAAAATTGCAGAAGCTTTTGAAATTCCTTTTTATACAGTTGGCTCTATTCAAGAAGCTGAAAAGATAATGGAGAAAGCCTTTGCCGAAGTCGGGCCGGTTATCGTTGAAGTTAAAACCACGCACTACATGGAAATAATTCCTACTAATGCGGCTGCCATGCGGGAAGATGGAACAATGATATCAAAACCATTAGAAGATATGTATCCGTTTCTCGAACGCGATGAGTTTAACCAGGAAATGATTGTAACCCCTGTTAACTTGGAGTGACCTATGGATACGATAGCAATAACAGGGGCAACCAGCAGCATGGGTATTTCTTTGGTGAATGAATGCCTGAAAAGGGGCTGCTTTGTAATTGCATGTATGCGCAAGAGTTCTCAACATATCGGCAGGCTTCCCAAATCAGATAGGCTGCAGATTGTGGATTTTGATTTGACAGACAGGAAAAGAGAGCTGCATATAAATAGAAAATGTGATGTGTTTTTTCATCTTGCATGGTGTGGGACCGATAAGGAGAGTCGGGGAAACCCAGATCTGCAGCAGGATAATATAGCGTATACATTGCGTACTGTGCGTCTTGCGAAAGATTTGGGATGCAAAAAATTTATCGGTACCGGCTCACAGGCTGAGTATGGGCCACATAAACACGCTTTGCTTTCCCCGGTGGATACAGCCTGTCCCAATACGGCATATGGAATCAGTAAATATGCCGCTGGTCAATTAGGGGCGGTACTGGCGGAACAATTGGGAATAGATTTTTTTTGGATACGGGTTTTCAGTGTATATGGAAGATATGACAGACCGGAAACCATGCTGCGTTCCACAGCTTCTCGAATGAAAAAGGGAGAAAGATGCCTGTTCACAGAAGGGACACAGGTATGGGATTATTTGCATTGCGATGATGCTGCAAGAGCCCTTTTTCTCGTAGGTGAAAAGTCAACGGGGAATAAAACATACTGTTTAGGGTGTGGGCAAAAAAGAAAGTTAAAAGAATATATTATTGAAATGAGGAATGTCATAAACCCTCAATGGGACTTGGGGTTTGGAGAAATCCCATTTAAGCCTGGAGAAGAAGTGGGGATTTATGCAGATATTTCTTCTTTGCAGGATGATACTGGGTGGAAGCCGGAGGTTAGTTTTGCTTGCGGGATAAGGAATATTCTACCATATTTGTAAGTTTGAGAATGAAGCCTCAACTCATTTTTTGGATAATTTTAAAATGTGTCTCGGTGTATTCTATGGTAGGACCTCTACATGCACTATGGAATGGTGTATAAGTGCGGAGAAGTGTTCACTGGTTTTTTGAAGTGAACTTGGCGAAATCTTTTCCCTGTTTAGTGACGCAAAATTTGGCTCGGGGGTGTGGATAAAAAGTTGGAGTGAGACACCCAACCACGAGCGGCAGTAGAACATTTCATTTTTAAGTCGTCCGAAGAAACCCTCACAGGCCGAGTTATCGGGGGAACAGCCCTTCTTGGACATAAGACCGGGTTAAGCCGGCCTGGTCCATTCGCCCGATCCATCCAGGCCAGCGATAATAACAACCTCGGTCGGAATGAATAATAGGGTGCCGTCCCTCGGGCAAATCAGCAATGGCCTGATCCAGCTCGTTTATGACGTACTTCTGATTTACCACGTCCATACCCAAAAGGGGAATACCCGCCGTTGTACAGGCCCTTTAAGGCCGTTTTCCGGTGCCCCTTTTTGGTTTCTTCCGCAAGATTGTCCAGGTAATACTCTGTGCAGCAAACTTAAACTACATTTCAGACAAAAGGCTAGAGTCTGTTTTAAAACTCTGCTATTGCGTGCAAAAGGACGAAGTGATAGAATAGAACACATGAAGAGACATGAGATAAGCGAAAGACAATGGAATAAGATTAAGGGCAATACCGCACAATTCTAAGTGCCGTATTGCGCAGTCAGAATTTTCGTGAGAGGGTACAGATTGAGCGCCGTCCATCTCACCATTGACAAGCGAAAGCTGTACGCTATCATGGAAAATGTGCAAGCAAGACGGTGCTTAAGGCGCCAGCCGCGAATTGTGCGGTGTTGCCTAAGGATTAAGTTTCCGCCTGAAAGGAAACTGCAAGGGGGCCGGCCCGGCAAAAGCAATCGGGAAATGCTCAACGCCATAGTGTATTGGCTAAACACCGGGATACCATGGCGGGATCTGCCGGAGCGGTTCGGGCCATGGCAAAGCGTATACAGCCAGTTCCGGGCATGGACAAAAGCCGGAGTATGGAAAGATATCATTTTAGCCCTGATTGAGCAAGACCTGATGGACGAGACAACGCTGATGCTTGACAGCACCACAATCAAAGTCCATCAGCACACCAGTGGGGCTAAAAAAGGGGATATCACGAGGAAACCGGGCGGAGCCGGGGAGGCTTGACGACAAAAGTCCATGCGGTAACGGATGGGCTTGGGAACCCATTGCGCTTTTTGCTCTCCAGAGGGAACCGCAATGATATCTGTATGGCGCAGACGCTGCTGGAGCCTTTTGATCTGAAGGGCAAACTCATACTGGCAGATAAGGGCTATGACCGCGATAAGTTTGTGCGTTGGCTGGAGGAACGGGGTGCAATGGCGGTGATCCCCAGCCGTATCATTGCCAAACGCCCCAGAAAAACTGACTGACACACATACAAAGAGCGCCATTTGGTGGAAAATCTGTTCCTAAAACTCAAAAACAGCTGTCGTTTTGCTACCAGATATGAGAAGAAAGCTCTTTATTTCCAGGCTGTTGTTTTCCTCGCCTGTATCCTCGTTTGGTTACTTTGACGGTTTTAAAACAGACTCTAGCGGATAAGTGCTCTGTTATCCTTGTAACATATGAGACGTTTGGTCGCAGATACATGAAGCAAGTAGAATGCAACCACAGATATATTTCTAAAAAGCTTGGCGGGAGCAGGCAATGAACCTTTCCTGCTGACCGATGGCGATTGTCATTTGAATATAAAGGGGTAGAGCGAAGAAATGATTCTACGTGCGGAAACGGAGTGCCTGTTTCAAGGTAAACCGCTTACAACGCTTGACAAAGGGAAACATGATAAACAACAAAAAATGGACTGTCAACCTTACCGAAAACGCCGCCCGGCTGTAAAAAGGGCGGCGTTTTTGCGTGACAGGGAAAGGAGGAAAACGTATGAGGGGATGGGGCCAAAATAGGGTTTTGGTCCCGTTTGTATTTGAAAAAGTAAGGAGGTCAAGCGAATGGTAGAAGAAAAGAAAACGTCCCCAATCCCGGAGGAGAAGCAGCTGGAGGCCGCTGTACCGGAAGTGCCGGAGGCCCCGCCCGCCCCAGAGCCGGGGGCCCAGGGTGTGATTCCTGGCATGGAGGGCCCCCGTCCCCGGAGAACAAGGTGATCGACCTGTCGTCCGTCCGGGAGGGGCAGGAGTAGACGGACCCGGCCCCGGAGGGCGGGCAGGAGTGGGAGAAGCCCCAGGAGGAGCCGCCCCAGCCCAAGGACGCCTCCCGTGGGGAAAAGGAGGAGATCGTCTACCTGGACCTCTCCCAGCTCCACCCGTTCCAGGATCACCCGTTCGGCGTCCGGGACGACAATGAAATGAAAGGGCTGGTGTCGTCTGTGCGGGCAGGCGGCGTCCACCAGCCCGCCCTGGTGCGTCCCCGTGAGGGCGGGGGCTATGAGATCATAGCGGGCCACCGGCGGCAGGGGATCGTTCCCCTGTGGGCCAGCGAAATTGAAAAGGCCCCTGTCTCCATCACGAAACGCCACTTCCCGGATATGGAACACCTGGGGGACATTACCCGGCTCCACGGCGGCGAGGTCCCGCCCGTGGACGTCATTACATTCGGGTTCCCCTGTCAAAATCTATCCAGCGCGGGCCGCCGCGAGGGGCTGGGCGGGGCAAAGTCCAGCCTGTTCTTCCAGGCGGTGCGTATCATAGAGGAAATGAGGGATGCCACTGGAGGTCAATTTCCAACAATCGTTATTTGGGAAAACGTCATGGGAGCTCTGCTATCAGGAAACCGGCTGGATTTTAAGGCCGTCCTGCAATCTCTCACAAACACCGAAATTCCAATGCCTGCTTCCGACCGAAATTCCAATGCCTGCTTCCGGGCGCTGGGCCAATGCCGGAATGGTGCGAGGCGGAGGCCGTGACGTGTGCTGGCGTCTGCTGGATGTCCAGCATTGGGCAGACCCCCGGCTGGCCCGGCGTCAGCGGGTGTTCGTCGTGGCGGATTTTGGAGGCCGACGTGCCAGAGCGGTCCTGTTTAAGCCCTGCCGCCTGTTCCCGGCTCCTGCGCCTTGCGGAGACTTTGGGCTGCCCCCCGCCGGAGGCAATCGAATATCTGCTTTTGAAACAGGGGGCCGCTACCAGTCGTCCACCCCTTTCAAGGCTACCGTATGCGGAGGCGACCAAGGTGGGGGACGTGGGGAACTTCCTGGGGAGCTTTGGAAAACCAACAGACCCTTTTCCCACCCTGCTTGCCGGAGGCTGACGGTGTTTGCCCTGTGGCGGGAGGGCCGGGAGGCGGAGGGGGTGATAACGTGGCTGACCCCTACGGAGGGGGAGCGGGCCATGGGCCTGCCTGACGGCTGGACGGCATACGGCCACGACGGGCGCTCCGCCCGCGCCCGTCAAAAGGCCCTGGGAAACTCCCTTGCCGACTACATTCAAGGCATACTGTCACGCAAGGCACAGACGGGAAAATCGGGATATTCACAATCGCTGTATAACCTCAAAGACGCGGCAAATATGCTGAATTTTCTGCAAGCCAACAACATCATGGATATGACGGGGCTTGATGAAACATTCAAGTCCATGATAGGGGAACAACTGGATATTCAAGGGAAACTGAAACCCGTTGAACGGCGGCTTGCCACTCTGAAAAAGCACTTAGACCAAGCCGACATTTATTTCAAGTGTAAGGGAAAGAAGCCGCTGACCGAAGCCGAGCAAATCCTATTCACAACGGCGAAAGATTATCTCAAAGGCGTGATGAACGGCAAGACCACAATCCCGACAAAGACATGGAAAGAAGAATACACCAAACTGACCGCCGAGAGGAAAACACTCAATCAGCGGTATCTT
Organism: Acutalibacter intestini; assembly: GCF_034334985.1. Lineage (NCBI taxonomy): Bacteria > Bacillati > Bacillota > Clostridia > Eubacteriales > Acutalibacteraceae > Acutalibacter > Acutalibacter intestini. The sequence continues at coordinate 24,768 of NZ_JAWXXL010000026.1, forward strand.
GCATTGAAAGAGGAAGTGAAAGAAGCGGAGAAAATCAGAAAGAGCGTTTACAGTATCTTGCGGCAGGAACAGCGGGAACAACAGCCCCACAGAAAGCAAGATATGGAGCGATAACAGACAGGGCGGCGAGATAGTCAATACCTATTACCGCCGCCCGGTTTTGGACTTTTATTAGACCGATAAACTGGAATTTGCCGCATACTAAAATTCATTTTGAATATTCGGAAAGGCATTAAACCATGCTCGCTCCTCAAAAGTTCGCTTCTTAGGTAAAGTTGGTTCTGTCTCGGCAATACCAACAGGCAAAAAACACACCAACTCAAAGTTGTCGGGAACGTTTAAAATTTGAGCCATTTGATAACCAATTTTATCTTCATCAGTAATGTGTCCTTCATACCAACAGCTCTGATATCCAAGTTCAACTATAGCTAACAACATATTTTCGATTGCAGCGGAATAATCTTGAACCGCAAAGCACTTTTCCCTGTATGCAGGTATTCTTTGTGTTAAAACGCATATCATAGCGGGAGCCGTTTCTCCAACTGGTGGGTTTATAACTCTATGTAGTTTTTTCAATACATCTTTATCATCAACTGCTATTAGACTTGTTGTTTGCTTATTACAGCCTGACGGAGCGTTCAGCCCCGCTTTCATTATTGTTATTAAATCTTCTCTGGGAACAGTATCAGATTTATACTTACCTCTGTAACTATGCCTTTTGTTAATTGTTTCTATGACATTCATTATATTACCTCCGCAAATACCGATTTATCGGTTTGTACTGGAAAAAATTATACCATAGCCAATTACGAAAAGCAATCCCGTTTTACATCCGTTCCGACTATCCAGACCGTCAAGGGACGAGTAGTATTTTTTCGCAAAGAGCGCGAAAAAATCTCCACTCTTAAACCCTTGACCGTCTGGATTTTTGCCGTTGCCATTTCGCCGCCGAAAACGGGGAACAGGATAAAAAAATCCTGCCCCCGCTTTCGTCTGCTCCATTCTAACGGCAAAACCGTCTGCACTACTTCGGCGGCGGGCGGTAGGTTATGCGGTGGCTCTGCCCCCGCGCCCCCGACCTCTCCCAAAGAACAGAATGGAGTGTTACGCAATAGGGCTTGAAAAGGCTTGATTTTTAAGGCGTTGCGGACGCGAAAATCCACAGGGTAAGGGTTTTATACTGCCTACCCACGAAAAGGGCTTCTAACCGTCCACAGGCGCGTTTGGCGCCCGTTCTTCCTGCCCGTTTCCCGCCGCGCTGAAAAGTTTTGCGTGCCTGATTTTTATCCTTTCTGTCGGTTATGGAAAAAATTCTTGGAACTTTAAGGAAAGAGGAATTGTTTTCGGAGGCGGGTAGTGTATAATGTAACCTGTATAGGTATAGCCTTCAAAGTGTACCCATACCCAAACATGAGTTGAGCTAAAAATGGATAGGTACAATCTAAGTATGAAGATTTTCTCCCGGAACGGCTGGCAAAGCTGAGGACGCAAAAGGGCGTATCTGCCTGTGATATGTCCCTGTCGCTGGAACAGGCGAACAACTATATCAACAACATCGAAAACAAGAAGGCCTTGCCCTCCATGCAGGCTTTCTTTTACATCTGCGAGTACCTCGATGTGACGCCCTAGGAGTTCTTCGATGAAGGGAACGTCCACCCGGAGGCGCTCCAGGCATTTATAGCAGAGGCGAAAAAGCTGGACTCCCAATCGTTGGAATACATCCTCGGCATCATGAAAAAGCTGAATAATACAAAATGAAGCGGCCAAGCGACTGGCCGCTTCATTTTGCATTGTACCCGATGATATTCAGGATATGTCCTGCTTTTATACTGGTGATAATCCAAGAAAAGTTCAGGAATTTAATTTATGGCCTAAAGTTAGGAAAATGGATTTCATCGTAATTCGTGCATCTTTCAATATTACCCTGATTGACTTGAAAATCATGGTTGACTACTACAGCAATCGGTGCTACAATAATTGTAGACAGGCTGTCGGTCTATATACAATAAAGAGGAGGCAAGCATATGCGTATCGTTAAAGAAGCTGAGGAACGAAGAAACGAGATATTGGATGTAGCGGAACGGCTCTTTGGAACCAAGGGCTTTGACGGCACCAGCACTACGGATATTCTCAATGAGATCGGTATTGCCAGGGGAACGCTCTACTACCACTTCAAGTCCAAGGAGGATATTTTGGACGCTATGATTGAGCGTATGACCGGCAGTTTGGTGGCAAAGGCCAGTGAAATTGTCGAGAATAAGGACGTACCGGTATTGCAGCGCTTGACCCTGATGATGATGGCGCTGAATGTAAACAACGATCTCGGACATGAAATCATGGAGCGGATTCATAAGCCGCAGAACGCACTCATGCACCAAAAGATGCAGGAACGGCTGTTGGCCGGGGTGAATCCGATCGTCACCAGTCTGATTGAGGAAGGGATCGCCCAAGGGATTTGCCAGACGGATTACCCGGCGGAGGTGGCGGAAATGACCCTGCTCTACTCCAATACGGTATTCGACGACTTAGCTCCACTCGGTGCGGAGGAGCGGCAGAGAAAGATTGCCGCGTTCATCTACAACCTGGAGCGGCTGCTGGGGATGGAGGAGGGCAGTTTGCGGGAGGCCATTCTCCCGATTTTCGGGTGATAAGTAAACCAGACAAATCGGGATTTGGAGGAAGAAGTAATAATGTCAAGATTAAAAGTGAACATAGAGTATATTGAGCAAAAAACAATATACGGATTGTGGAAAAAGTCAAATGATAGAACTGTTTCCAAAGATATAAATGCTCTCTCTAAACAATATTATACCGTTGTTTCCATGCCAGAAGGAAATGTGTTACCCTATTTTGTCCTGTCCAGAAATTACAATAAGCAAAGCCACGATTTTGAATTGTTTATTGGCAGCGTGATTGACAAGAGCGGTTTAGAAAGCTGCGTCCTTTCAGCCAACGAGTACGCAAAAATTACCATAAAGCCTAAATTGGGATTTTTATGGGGTGCTTCTATTGGAGAGGCAAAACGATATTTTTATAGAAAATGGCTTCTGGAAAATCCTTATGAAGCACTTAATATGGAATATGAATATCATACAGAAAAAGCAATAAGAAAGCACCCAGTCATTGATATTATTTTTGCAATAAAAAAACGCTATAAATCTCAAGCTTAAAAAGGAAAATGCTATGGTGGTTGATGTAGTAGAAATCTTTGAACTGCTGTTCGACAAAAACAATAAGGTTGCATACAAGGCATTACTGGAATTGCAAAGGGAAAGTGAAAAAAGTAATTGTATTTATCCTTATATGGATAGATTAAGCGGTATGCTTGACAGTGATAATTCCTATATTCGTACAAGGGGGCTTACACTGATTGCCTGTAATGCAAAGTGGGACACAGATTATAAGATTGATGAAATCATCGATAAATATTTACAACACATAACAGATGTTAAGCCCATAACAGCAAGACAATGTATTAGGCTATTGCCGATTATTGCAAAACATAAACCAGAATTGAGGAACGATATTCTTTCCGCACTTCATAAGGCAAATGCTTGTATTTATAATAACAGTATGCAGCCATTAGTTTATAAAGACATTCAAAAAGCACTAAAAGACATACAAGAATTATAAAAGCACAAATTCCAGCTTATCGGAAAGCTGATCGCAGAATCAAAATGCAGGAACCACGCTGTTCCTTTATTTTGTGACTTAGTATCGACAGGCATACGGTCTATAAGGAGGGCAAACAATGAAGCAGAAAAGCAACTTTCCAAAATTTATGTTACTGTGGGCGGGAGAGCTGATCTCCGCCATCGGCGGCGGGCTGACCAGTTTTGGCCTGGGGGTCTATGTGTTCGGCCAGACCGGCAGCGCGGCCAGCATGGCCCTGATCACCCTGCTGGCGTTTTTGCCCACGCTGCTGCTCAGCGTCCCCGCCGGGGTGCTGGCAGACCGCTATGACCGGCGATTGCTGATGATGCTGGGGATTGGAGAAACGATCTGCGCCTCCGGGATGCTGGTGTCCAGTCTGTACCTGGGGGCCAAGGGAATCCGGCGGGGCTATGTCAAAACGCTGTGCCTGTCCCTGCTGGCGGCAGGGGTGAGCATTGTGGGGTTTGGCATTTGGGAAAACATCTACCCCGTCTGCTTGTTCGGATTTTTGTTCTTTGCCGCGCTCCCCTTTGCCAACAACTGTCTGGATTATTTAGTCCGGGTGAACATCCCGGACGAATTGCAGGGCCGGGCCTGGGGCCTGATCGGTTTCCTGTCGCAGATCGGCTATGTAGTGGCCTACGGCGGGGCCGGGGCGCTTGCGGATGGCATTGCCGCCCGGTTCCAGATTGGCGTGGGCCGGGGCGCGGCCTGGGTTGTGATGGCGGCGGGTGTACTGCTGGGGCTGACGGCGGCGGTACTGTATCTGCCCAAAAGTGTCCGGGGGCTGGAGAAGGAGGCACCATGCTGAACAAACTGATCTGGAACGATATACGACAAAACAAATTGCTCTCTGCCGCCACGGTTTTCTTCATGGCCGTTTCCGCTATGATGCTTGCGTTGACAGCGCTGCTGTTTTCCAGCCTGCTGGGTTCGGTCAACGCCCTGATGGAGCAGGCACAAGTGCCCGACCTTTTGCAGATGCACACCGGCGAATTGGAGGAATCGGAGATCAGCCGGTTTGCCGGGGCGCGGCAGGACATCAGCCAGTGGCAAATCTGCCGCTTGCTGAACCTGGATAATAGCGAAGTCGCCCTGGGCGGTCACAGCCTGCTGGACAGCACCCAGGACAACGGCCTGTGTGTGCAGAGTGAGCGGTTTGACTACCTTCTGGACATGGACAACAACCGCCCGGACGTACTGCCCGGGCAGGTCTATGTCCCCGCCTGCTACCGCACACGTTACGACTTGAACATCGGGGACGCCATGCGGATCGGCGGCGAGGCGCTTACCATCGCCGGATTTCTCCGGGACGCGCAGATGAACTCTATGATGGCCTCCTCCAAGCGGTTCCTGGTGAGCCAATGGGACTATGAACGGCTGAAATCAAGGGGCGAGGAAGATTATCTCATTGAGTTTCTCTTGAAGGACGGTGAGGACACCAGCGCCGTTAGTACTGCTTATACGAGGCAGGGGCTTCCGGCAAACGGCCCCGCCATCACGAAGCCGCTGATCCGCATGATGAACGCGCTATCGGACGGGACGGCCATATTCGTGATCTTCCTGGCCGCTGTGGTAGTGCTGCTGGTTGCCCTGCTTTGCATCCGCTTTATCCTGTCCATCCGTATGGAGCGGGATAAGCGGGAGGTTGGGATGCTGAAAGCCCTGGGAATCGGGAAGGGCGAAATCAAGCGGCTCTACTTTGCAAAGTATCTCCTGTTTTCCGTCTGCGGCGGTCTGCTGGGCCTTGGGGCTGCCGCCGCCCTGCAAGGGCCGTTGGAGGGGCAGATACGGGAGTTATACGGCGCGTCTGATCACAGCGCACAGACGGCGGCGCTTGCCTTTTGCGCCGTTGCCGTGGCGGAGGCTGTGATTCTTTTCTCCGCGTGGCGCAGTCTGAAAAAGACAGATAGGCTGTCCGTCCTGGCCGCATTGTTCCCGGTTCGGGAGCAGAAGCAGAACAGGTGTCAATATCTGCTGATTGGCTTTGTGTCCGCCGCCTGCGCCTTTTTGATGCTGCTGCCGGAAAATCTATATTCCACCATGTCCTCCCCCACGTTTGTCACTTATATGGGCATTGGGGACGCGGACATCCGCATGGATATACGCCAGGGGGTGGACATCCGCCTGACAGCGGCCCGGCTTGCCGCCGCCCTGGAGCGGGACGGGCAGGTAGCGCGATACGCCGTGCTGGAAACCCAATCCCTCCCGGTAGTTTTAGCGGATGGCACGACCTGCAATCTGACCGTGGAAATAGGCGATCATACTATATTCCCTGTGCGGTATTCGGAGGGAACGCCGCCAGTTATGGATAACGAGATTGCGCTATCTTCTCTGAACGCAAAAGAATTGGGGCTGTCTGTCGGCGATACTCTGCCGCTGCGGATAAATGGTATAGAAACACTCTACTCCGTCTGCGGAATTTATTCGGATATTACAAACGGTGGGAAAACAGCGAAAATTAGCAGCAGAACGGACAGCGCCCCTGTGATCTGGAGCGTTGCGTATGTCTCCCTCAAAAATCGGCCGGCCAGCCCCCGGTGGACGGAAACCTACAGTCAGGCGGGGGGCGATGTGACGGACGTTGAGGACTATGTACGGGATACCTATGGGCCGACCCTGGCGCAGCTCTGTCTGGCCTCACGAGGGGCCATGCTGATTGCCGTTCTGGTGGCCTTTGTGGTGATTACGCTGTTCCTCCGGCTGATCGTGGAGCGGAACCGGGACGCAATCTCACTGCAAAAAGCTCTTGGATTTACCAGTGGAGATATTGGACGGGCCTATTGTCTCAAAGGCTTTCTCTCCGCTACAGCAGGCGTCATATCCGGGCTGACTCTTGGCACTTTGCTGGGAGAGAACTTTTGCGGAATTGTGCTGAAGTCCTTTGGTGCGGACAGCTTTCGCTTCATCATCCGTTGGGATCGCCTGATGGTTGGTATCCCGGCCATCATCCTCGGAACAACGATATTGGCTGTTTTGATAGGAACGGCGGAAGTCCGGCGCATCAAAGCCTACGAGTGCTGCACGGGGAGGGAGTAAGGAGCATGAAAAAGTTACTGAGGGTAGAGAACCTGACAAAAGAAAACATCCTGCACCAAATCACGTTTGGCATGGCGCAGGGCGAAATGCTGGCGGTCATGGGGCCGTCCGGCTCCGGGAAATCGACGCTGCTCTACAACGTGGCCGGGATGGATCAGCCCACGGCTGGGCAGGTCTGGCTTGGCAATGTGGAGATCACGAGGCTGTCCGAGGACGAAAAGGCGCGGCTGCGGCTGCACCGCATGGGCTTTGTGTTCCAGCAGATGAACATGATGGCAAATTTGAATTTGCTGGACAATATCCTGCTTCCGGCAGCGCAGGCCAACAGAGGTAAGGGCCGGAAATCAAAGGAGGAACTGCGCCTGCGGGCGCGAACGCTTACGGAGAAGCTGGGAATCACGGGGCTGGAACAGCGCCGGATCACCCAGGTGTCCGGGGGTCAGCTCCAGCGGGCGTGTATCTGCCGGAGCATGATGAACGAGCCGGAAATCCTGTTCGCGGACGAACCCACCGGGGCGCTGAACATGAGCGCGGCGGGGGAGGTCATGGAGGAACTGGTCAAGCTGAACCGGGAGGGAACCACGATTTTGATGGTGACCCATGACAGCAGGATCGCCAGCAGATGTGACCGGATCATCTACTTGCTGGACGGCCAGATTTCCGCAGAGCTGAAGCTGGGCAAATCAGCAGCCGGGGCGGAAAAGCGGCGGGAGGAAACGGCGGCGAGGTGGCTGATGGAGATGGGATGGTGAGGTCGTAACATGGACAATCAATTTACTTTCCGTATATGGAAGAACAAAAAGCCATTGGGTGAACGTTCAGTCTAAGGATTGACAAAATCAGTTTTGCAGAGTGTAATGTAATTCATGTTATGTAACGCAAATTACCAAACAGGAGGAAAAGTTATGCCGCCGAAACCTAAAATCACAAAAGAGATGGTCATTAACGCTGCTTTTGAAGTTGCCCGTGAAGCAGGTGGAGAGAACATCAACGCACGGACTGTTGCAAAAAAACTAAATTGTTCCACACATCCCGTTATGTACCATTTTGCGACGATTGAGGAATTGAAAAAAGCTGTCTATGCGAAATTGGAGTGGTATCATACGGAATATTTGATGAACATTCAGAAGCCACAGAAAGGCGTTATGCTTGGAATAGGCTTGAATTATATTCGTTTTGCAGTTGAAGAACCGAATTTGTTTCGTTTCCTGTTTCAATCGGGTTTTGCAGTTGAGAACAATTTGCTTGAAATGATTGATTCAGAGGAACTTGTGCCAGTTATTTCTGCAATGCAGGAGACAATAGGTATGAATATTGAACAAACAAAAAAAGTTTTTTTGAAAGTTTCGCTATTTGCTCATGGATACGCAAGCATCATAGCTAACAATTCATTGGAGTATGATGAGGAACTCATTAAATCTCATATAGAACAGGCTTACCGAGGAGCAATATTAGCCGTACAGGAGGAAATGAAATGAAAAATCAACAGGCTATGGAAAATAATAAAGAGGGTACTGTCCTCACGATGATAGGTGTGGCAATAATGATACTATTGACGGCAACGAAAGTTGTGCCGTCCTCAAATATTGCGAGTTATTCCGTGTTTGTTGGGATTGCGTTTATCTTCATTGTGGAAGCGGTTTCCAAAACACCAAATGCCGAATCGGGTTTACGTTTTAATATGGTTTAGGGTAAAGTTCAAATCTTATCAGTTGAGATTTTAGTACTTCTAAGTAGTTTGGTGTATCATCTGACACTTTGTGGTTATCAAACATATAAGCTAATGTCCCACTAACAAAATCAGCTACTTGAAGACCAACATCATTTTTGCTGTTTCGAAAACTAAAATCTGCATCTCCCCACAGATTCGGCATATCCTGATGATTAATAACATATTACTGGCAAAAACTTTGCATATACTCATTACTGCCAATTTCGTCAGCAATAATGGTTACTTTTTCTTGAATGCCCGCCTCAACTCCTTGTGAACAATGTTATTCATGAATTTATAGAATAATTTCTTGTGTTGAAGTCCTTTCAAATTCATATTTTCTATGTGTTTTTCTTATCAATACAAACTGAAAAAATACTGAAGGGTAGGGGGGCTTAATCCGCAAGTATACGTTTGCGCCGTTCATGATTTCTACTCACTTTAGAAGATTTCATTTCCCCTGTTTGAAAATGTTGTTTGAATTTGTTCCACACAGTCTCTGCACTTGTCCACATTTGCTTCTTCTACAATAATTGCTGTAATGATGAAATGTGTAGATACATCTAGATTGTTACTATCACATCCGAACGCGCCATATTCATCTGTGAAAGCATAAACACGTTTCACAATTGTTCTCTCCTCAATAATTTAATTAATGCTTTGTACATGACTTGAAATTCTTCATTGAAAATAGCTATTCTAATTGCAACAACTTGGAATAACTCAGACTTATATGATAACATGGGCCCGTAATAGTTCATGCTGGCTTGCTCGTTCCGTTCTTCAATATTCGCAGTATTTTCGATTGGGGTTTCGGTATTGGCCAGATTTCATTTCTTTTACTGCACAGTAGGTGGCGTGGTCAATAATGCCGAAAGTGTACTTTATGATGTTATCCACACTTTTTGTTTCATCATTAGAATTTCAGAGCATAAAAAAGGAGGTAAACGCCTCTAAAATGCTTTTGTCTCCTTTTGGTCTTACCATGCTTAAAAGATGCCGCTTTTTCGATACAAAAAAAGAAATTCGAACCCTTTTGTCTAATGCCAAGAAAAAGTTTCTCCCTTGTTGGCACCTGGAATCGCCATTCGATGATGACAAAATATAACACTCGTTTCGCGCAAAAAGCTAACTCAGCCTTCTTCCGCGATTTTTTTGACTTCGTCCAAATCCAGGCCACAAATATCGGCAATTTCCTCCATAGACCTCTGCTGTTTCAACAGCCGCTGCCAGGCCCCTGCGCTGGGAGCCCACCGAAAGCCGTTGCTTTTAAGCGCGGGTCGGGTTTCCGCTTCCGGCTTTTCATCAAAGATGATTTGCAGGCGGTTATCCTCGGCGTTGGCCTCTACTCTCCCGCCGTCAAAGTCCCAGCCCGTGTACCCAACCTCCTGCTGGCGGGTCAGCATGGTTATGCGTTCCTTGACCCGCCGGATCTCTGTGTTGTTGTTGGATAAGGCCCAGGAAGGGGAGGGCTTGTCCTCGATGTGCCAGGAACTCGCCATGCCCGATTTCAGCTTTAGCACCTCATCCTCTGAGAGGCGAGGACAGCCATCCAGGGTTTTGTGTTTCCGGTAGTAAGCATTCACCGCTTTTGTCCTCTCCTGGGCGACATTCCCGCCTGGGTACGCAGTCCAAAACGCTTCTTTGAACTCTGGTATAATAGAGTTTAGTATTCTTCATCTTCCCTTTCTCCTATGCTGGTAAATGAATATTTATGACCCTCTTGCATCTTTCGAGCTTCTGTGCTAAAATCATCGTATTATCACTGTAGAAAGGCCCGATATATCTATGGGAGAATTGCTTGAGAAACTGCTAGAAGAGTGCCGGCCCTACACCGCTACGGGCAGGGTTGCAAATTATATTCCGGAGCTGGCGAAAAAAGACCCCAGCGCCCTGGGGCTCTACGTTATTGACAGCGAAGGAAAACACAGTTGGGCCGGGGACTGCCGCCAGCCCTTTACCTTGCAGAGCATGGTGAAGCCGGTCCTGCTGCTGCAAGCCCTGCTGGACAACGGGGCCTGCGCGGTTCAGAGCAAGGTGGGCGTGGAGGCCACCGGCAAGCCCTTTGACGCCATCAACGCCGGGGAGCACACCCTGGACAGCCGGCATATCAACCCCATGGTCAATATGGGGGCTATCGTCATGTGCACCCTGATCCACGGCGGCAGCTATGAGGAACGCTTTCAGCGCCTGATGAACCTGACCGGCCAGCTGGTGGGGGACGATACGATCACCATTGACCAGGCGGTCTATCTCTCTGAGAAAAACCACGGCAGCAAGAACCGGGCGCTGGCCTATCTGCTCAAGTCCCACGGTATTTTGGAGGATGACGTGGAAGAGGTTTTGGACTGCTATTTCCGGGCCTGCTCCATCCAGGTGGACTGCAGGGGCCTGGCCCATATGGGCGCAGTGCTGGCCAACAGGGGACGGCTGCCGGACTCAAACCGGCGCATTTTCCCCGCGCCTTTGGCCCAGTATGTGAACGCCATCCTCATGACATGCGGCATGTATGACGGGTCCGGCGAGTTCGCCATCCGGGTGGGGATCCCCGCCAAGAGCGGGGTCTCCGGGGGTATTATGGCCGTGGTCCCTACCCGCATGGGCATTGGGATCTACTCCCCTGCCTTGGACCAAAAGGGCAACAGCGTGGCGGGGATCCGGCTCTTAGAGAAGCTGAGCCGGGAACTTTATTTGAGTATTTTTTGACCGCCCGCAATTAAGACAATACCGCAGAATTCTAAGTACCGTATTGTGCAGTCAGATTTTTCGTGAGAGTGTACAGATTGAGCGCCGTCCATCTCACCATTGACAAGCGAAAGCTGTGCGCTATCACGGAAAATCTGCAAGCAAGACGGTGCTTAAGGCGCCACCCGCGAATGGTGCGGTGTTGCCTTATCGTAATATCGGCGTCCCATACCCCCAAATCTGGTCGTCGCCGATGGGATAGCGGTTCCGCTCACAAGCGTCCCCTGAGTTGCCCTCGATGGTGTAGACCCTGCCGCCCTCCACTTTTTCCACAATGCCTACATGGTCCGAGCTGCCGCCCTGGACACCGTACTCATCCGGCCAATTAAAGAAAATGATGCAGCCGGAGTCGGGAGTCGCGCTGCCCTCCAGCCATTGGTTTTTATTCTTGAACCAGTTTACGCCAGTGTTGCAGCCTGCGAATTTAGGTATAATTGCGTTCCAGGTACCGCTTGACCCGCTGAAACAGGCTCTCCGGCACCTGGAACGCCAGGGTTCTCATGTTCTCCCTTTCCTTTCCCTCCCTTTCCGGTATTTTGGGATGTAACTTGTCCTGTGTGGCCAGGGCAATGAACTCGTCCATAGCCATGCCGTGCTGCTCCAGATACGCGCTGATCTCAGTCTGGAGCGGCAGGGTCCATCTCCATGGACGGAGGCCGCAGCAGCTCTTGTGCCGCCTGATTCAAAAGAGGGATTCTTCCTCTTTTGAACTGTGTTAACTATCCCAGTCCAGCGCAAGCCGCCTGCCTGCCCCACACATCTCCATCCTGCGGCCCGGAGGCTGGCTCCGTTTTGCTTTCCAATATATAATAATCAGCCTTTTATAGCCCATTGCCCTGGCTGCCCTCCAGGCGGCTATCAAAAGTAAGTAGGAGTTCTCTTTCCTTTGAATTACCGCTATCTTTTGAGCAGGCGGCGGCTTACCAAAAGGTTAACGGACCGTATGTAAGGAAAAATCAATGGAGAGAAACCACCGTAACGGGATATGTCGATCTTGATTAAGAACTGAATTCAGATAAGCATACCATTAAGAATGGAGGTACGCTTGTTTTTTTTGATCTTTTGCACCTTTGAATTTCAAGCCGTCTTATTATAATAAAGTTAAGACAGGACAGTGGACGGTATGAGAGAAAAGAAACCTCACATATATGTGGATAGCCAAGAAAGAAATATTTTATTACATAGTCTTGTGGAGCTGAAGAACCAGCTCATACAGCAGGGCAGATACGGGGATTGCGTTGACGAGATTATCTTTAAGGTAGCCAATGCCCCCGTCAAGAGAGTAAAAATTGAATATGTCTAAAGGAGCACCACCATGAAGCCGCTTATGGCTGATTCCTAAAGAAGCGAAAGCCTGCTGATTAGCGAAGAAAATCAGAAAAACTAATCAAAAACTAACCAAGCCTTAAAGAGTGTCTTAAAAAAAGTAGACAAAAGAAGGGAACTGTGGTAAAGTAGAAGAATGAAATGATCGAAGAACAGTGGAAAAAAGTGAAAGACTTGTTGCCGCCAGAAAAGCCAAAGCATGGAGGAAGGCCGGGAAAAGACAACCGGATGATGCTCAATGGGATATTTGTACTGGCTGAATACAGGGATCCCATGGCGGGACCTGCCGGAGCGGTACGGCCCGTGGAAAAGCGTGTACACCCGGTTCCGCCGATGGAGCCAGCAAGGTGTTTAGGAGCACATTTTTGAGGAATTGATTGCCCAGGACATTGTGGATGAAACGACTCTGATGCTGGATAGTACCACGGTCAAAATCCATCAGCATGAAGCGGCGCTAAAAAGGGGGCCAAGAAGAGCTGGGACGCAGCCGGGGAGGATTGACCACGAAAGTCCATGCGGTAGTAGATGGGCTGGGAAACCCATTGCGGCCTTTGCTGTCGCCAGGAAACCGCAATGACATTTGTTATGCGCAAAAACTGCTGGAACCTTTTGATCTACAGGGGAAATATGTGATCGGTTTGTCCATTGGCTGGAGGAACGCGGGGCCATTGTTGGGATTCCAAGCCGCAAAATTGCCAAGCATCCCCGCAATATTGACTGGCATATTTACAAGGAACGCCATTTGGTGGAGAATTTATTCCTCAAGTTTAAGGCCCACCGCCGCTTTTCCACCAGATATGAAAAACGCGCCTACTTATTTTTTGCTGTTGCTCTTCTTGCCTCCATCCTCCTTTGGATTGCTTGAGTTTGAAGACGCGCCCTAGGGCTTGTTTGAGAATAGAGGGAATGACGAATTTTTGGTCAGAAGTGGTCAGATTTCAGAAAAAAAACCGCAAGTCAACCGGTCGGTTGACGAGGATTTTTGACGCAGAAGATAACCGCTTTCGATGTTCGCTTTGCGAAATCGAGCAAAAAGACGGCGTTTCCAATTTTTCAAACAAGCCCTAAACTCCAATATATTCTTATTCCTTCAGCCAATCGACAGGAACAGGCTTAACGTTATTTCTCCATTTTTCAACAAGATGAATTTGGGAATCGGGGATATTACCTCATATATCATCATCAGCATGTTCTGTAACGATAATCTGTATGTCAAACTTTGCGTTCTTTACAAAGGCAGATAAGGTCTCAAATATTTTTCTAACCGAATTTGTATCACATGCTCTAATTTGTTTATTCAATGCTTTACGATAGTCTTTTGCGGCAATACAGGCAGGCTTATTGTTCTTCGTAAATGACTCTACTGTTTGAGTAACCTAACCGAGCATATCTGTCAGTAGGAGATCCGCATATTCTACGGGGATTGTTTGACTGTGGAACCGGTTTAAGAGATCTTCATCATAGGTATCGCAATGAATTTCAATTTCCATGGCCTTGATAATATCGCAAACAATTCTTTCCCGACTTTTATTAAAAAGATATCTGATATACTTTCTATAAGTATCTGGCAAAGCAGTATATACATCAACAGCTGAATCATCTGGAGGTGTTCCTAAAATAGTAATTTTTGCATCATCAAAAGCTTTTCGAGCCTCATCATTGGAATGAGCATTTGCAAATATCTCCTGAATGCTACCAGGGGTAATGGTTCCATTCGCAACAACAACAAATCGCCAAACAGCGCCGGCTGGCAAAGAACCGTATTCAATGTAAGTACACCAATTGTAAAGTGTCTTCCAAAAAAACTACGGATCTCTCATCCATTGGATTATTAGATGATGTAACACTTTTGATTTGTTCGGCAATAACTTTTCCATCAATCTCCACAGCTACATCATCCAGTTTCTCAACACTTACAATACGATCATCAACTGAAATCAGTTCATAGAGCATATGCCCCACTTGAAGCAGATTCCCTTGCAGCTTAATCAGGAACCAGCGTCTTGTTTGACATATGCACTCCTCCATTTTTATACGGCCTATAAACCATTACAGACCGTTAAATTGAATTGCATTGTATTGCTTATAAGCTGCTCCTCAATATATAGTGTTATAATACTATATATTTCCACATCATTTACTCTTTTTGCCATTTCCGCAATTTCCTGAAATCACAGAGTATAGTTCAACCATACTCCCACATCATCCAAACGAAGCTGAATGAACATTCATTAATTATGCGTTTTGATTCGTCATTTTTTCCTTTAAAACTTTTGCAAAAGTTTGGGCCAAAAAGGGCCTTTTGCCCCGATTTTGCCTCAAAAACGCCCAAAATGCTGTTTTGAAAATTAAGCGCAAAAGACCCGCGAACCCCCAGTAATACTACGCTTTTGCGGGCTCTACCCCGCCCCAAATTTTTACTCACACCACAAGCATCGCATCTCCAAACGAAAAAAAGCGATATCTTTCCTCCACCGCGATTCGATACGCCTGCAGAACATTTTCTCGCCCGGCCAAAGCGGAAACCAGCATAATCAGCGTACTCTCCGGCAGGTGGAAATTGGTGATCAGCCCATCAATCCCCCGAAACTGGTAGCCGGGATAAATGAAAATATCCGTCCAGCCGCCGCTCTCTTTAAAGCAGCCCTCTTGCCTGGCCACAGACTCAATGGTACGGCAGCTGGTGGTACCCACCGCGATCACCCTGCCGCCATTGGCTTTGGTCTGGTTGATCAGCTCCGCTGTGGCTCCGGGCATAAAGTAGTGCTCTGAATGCATCTTGTGGTCGGCAATGTTCTCCGCGCTCACGGGCCGGAAGGTCCCCAGCCCCACGTGCAGGGTCACAAATCCCAGCTGGACGCCTTTTGCCCGGACGGCCTCCAACAGCGCTGGAGTAAAGTGGAGGCCAGCTGTGGGAGCGGCCGCGGAGCCCCTCTCTCGAGAATACACAGTCTGATAACGCTCTTGGTCCTGGAGCTTTTCCTTAATGTAGGGCGGCAGGGGCATTTGTCCGATTTGGTCCAGCACGCTGAAAAATTCCCCTTCACAGGTAAAGCGCACCAGGCGGCCGCCCTCTTCTGTCACGCCGGTGACTTCCCCCCGCAAAAGTCCCCCGCCAAAGGAAAAACGGCTGCCAGGCTTTGCGCGTTTTCCAGGCTTGCAAAGGGCCTCCCAAACGTCCCCCCGGTTTTTAAGCAGCAGAAACTCCACATGGGCTCCTGTTTCTTCTTTCTCTCCATAGATACGGGCCGGAAGCACCCGGGAATCATTGAGAATCAGGCAGTCGCCAGGGTTCAACAGTTCCGTTATATCACGAAAGTGCCGGTGCCCCACCTGGCCGGTGGTTTTGTCCAGGGTCATTAGCCGGGAGGAGTCCCTGGGCTCCACCGGGGTTTGGGCAATCTGCTCCGGCGGAAGGTTATAATAAAAATCATGCGTTTTCATAGTTGTTTGATTTATGACAGCTCTCTCCTAATATCTCCGTCAGGCTTCACGTTTCTTATGTTCTTTCATATTATAAGCCAGGGCGTCCACTTACCTAGCGCGCTTCCCCTGGTTTTCGGGCCAACTCCAGATCTACTGTATAATACACTGTCATGGTCCCTCCATGCCGCTCAATAGCCTGATAAATCCCATGGAACAGCTTTGCCCTGTGCTCCTCGTCCAGGGCCATATGGTCCGGGTAGGTCCTCAAAAGACACAGATACTCTTCGGCGGTGAAGTTCTTTTCCAGCTCATACAGATGAAACTCTGTTTCCTCAAATCCATAGCTTTTGGGAACGGCCAAAAGCCGTTCCCCGTCCTCTGGACACAAGGGGCGGTATGTCCCCTTGCCCCCGTTCATATGCTCACGGTACAGCTTATAAACCTCTTCGGTCAGGGCCAGGCGTTTTCTGTCTGGTCCCGCGTGGTAGGCAAACCGGGCAAAGGCCCCGCCCGGCCGCAGCAAACGATAGACCCGCCGGTAGCCGTAGTCTTCTGGAAGCCAATGAAACGCAGTGGCAGCATAGATCAAATCAAAGCGCTCATCCGGCCCACTGTAATCTTGGAACACTTGTTCCAACAGGGTGAGGTTTTCATAATCCCTTAACCGCCGCCGGGCCAGCGCCGCCAGGCTGCCACCTGGTTCTAGTCCCACCAGGCGGCAGCCTGTTTCTAAAACCGGCTTTGTGGCCTTGCCGCTGCCCAGGCCAATTTCCAGCACCTGGCTTGTTCTCTCCAAGGGCTGATAGCGGAGCATGTCCTGGTAAAGCTCCCTGGGGTATTCCGGGCGGGAGGCTTCATACGCCTCTGCCTGGTTATCAAAATTGCGCTGAAAATCCACGGGTCATGGTCTCCTCTCCACCAAATTCAAACGTTATCCATAAAAAATCTTCTGGTCAGCTAAAAAGGGATTCCCTCCTGGTTGCGGGGCGTGGCCCAAACAAGGCGTTTATGACAATATTGGGGAGTCTCGCCTGCCGAGGAAATTGCTGGCAAGCCCCAGAGGAGACGACGAAACTTTTCCTGTTCCGTCGCCGGAAAGTCTGCTCATAAAACACTGCATTTGGACACTCCCTGATGGCGCTTCACCTTGACAAAGACCGCGAACTAGAGTATTATTATACAATACTCTTCTCATTATAGGGGATTGCCGGCCTTTTTTCAACCCTTTTTTACGGGGAAATGCGTTTGAGCATCTGCGTTCACCGATTCTCAAACCAGCCGCTGTGCCGCCCATCTAAAAATGCTTTACCACTGTATGGACTGCGTTCCCCCTATCATTCTTGTTCTTTTAAGAAAGGATTTTTGAAAATGAAACAATATCGCGTGGGAATCATTGGATGTACAGGTATGGTAGGCCAGCGCTTTGCCACCATTTTAGACGGACACCCCTGGTTTCAAGTCACCGCCCTGGCGGCCAGCGCTTCTTCGGCGGGAAAGACCTACCGTCAGGCCGTGGAGGGCCGCTGGGCCATGGCCGCCCCTATTCCAGAGGAGATGGCCGGCCTTATGGTCTATGACGCGGAAAAAGACCGGGAAACCGTGGCCTCTCTCGTAGACTTTGTGTTCTGTGCTGTCAATATGAACTCCCAGGACATCCTGGCCCTGGAAGAGAGCTATGCCAAGCTGGAGTGCCCGGTCATCTCCAACAACAAAGAGCACCGCGGCACCCCGGACGTTCCCATGATTATTCCAGAGCTGAACGCGGACCACGCCCAAGTCATCCAGCACCAGCGCCAGCGGCTTGGCACCAAGCGGGGCTTCATTGCCGTTAAGTGCAACTGTTCTTTGCAGAGCTACGTGCCCGCTATCCACCCCCTGCTGGACCTGGGGGTCAGCAAAGTGCTGGCCTGCACTTATCAGGCCATTTCTGGCGCGGGCAAGACCTTTGAGACCATGCCGGAGATTGTGGACAATATTATCCCCTACATTGGCGGCGAGGAGGAAAAGTCCGAGCGGGAGCCTATGAAAATATGGGGCCATGTGGAAAACGGCGTAATTGTCAATGCCACAGCGCCCTCCATCACCGCCCAGTGCCTGCGGGTGCCTGTGGCCGACGGACATATGGCGGCGGTGTTCTTCTCTTTGGAAAAGAAGGTGGAGGCCGAAGAGATTATCCGGCGCTGGAACCAGTTCCGGGGCCCTGCCCAAGAGCTGGAGCTGCCCAGCGCCCCCAAGCAGTTTATCCACTATTTTACCGAGCCCAACCGGCCCCAAACCAAGCTGGACCGGGATATAGAGGGCGGCATGGCCATTTCAGTAGGCCGCCTGCGCCCGGATACACAGTATGACTACAAGTTTGTCTGTCTTTCTCATAACACCCTGCGGGGCGCGGCCGGCGGCGGCCTGCTGATGGCCGAACTGCTGTGCAAGAAGGGCTATTTTGACTGATTTTTTTGCCGCTTTCAAAATTTGCGCTCTTTTGCCCCTGGGGTGCGCAATATCTCCTCTCTTTTACTTCAAATAGGAATCCGTAAGCCACTTTGAAAGGAACGTGCCAACCTTATGAAGAATACCATTTTTACCGGCGTGGGCACCGCCCTCGTCACCCCTATGAACCAATGCGGCGACGTCCTTTGGGATGAACTGGAGCAGCTGGTAGAGCAGCAGGTGGCCGGCGGCGTAGACGCCATCATTGCCTGTGGAACCACCGGCGAGGCCGCCACCATGAGCACAGAGGAACACCTGAAAACCATTGCCTTTATTGTGGAAAAGGCCAAGGGGCGGGTCCCCATTATCGCGGGAACCGGCAGCAACGATACCCGCTTTTGTGTGGACCTCTCCTTAGAGGCCAAGGCTTTGGGCGTGGAGGGCCTTCTGCTGGTAACCCCTTACTATAACAAAACCTCCCAAAAAGGCCTGGTAGAAAGCTTTAACTACATTGCCGACTGCGTACAGATGCCCTGCATCCTCTATAATGTGCCCAGCCGCACCGGCTGCAATATTCAGCCCGCCACCTACCAGGAGCTTTCCAAAAATCCCTATATCGTGGCCACCAAAGAGGCCAACGGCGACACTGCCTCGGTGGCCCGCACTTTGGCCCTGTGCGGCGATGAACTGGCGGTCTATTCCGGCGAGGATAATCAGGCTTTGGCCATTATGGCCATGGGCGGCCAGGGGGTCATCTCTGTCTTTTCCAACGCCCTGCCACGAGAAATGCGTGACCTGACCCACGCTATGCTAAAAGGCGACCTGGACACTGCCCGTAAACTAAACTGCCAGTTCCTGGACCTGATGGACGGCTTCTTTATGGACGTAAATCCCATTCCCATTAAGGACGCCCTTTGGCGCATGGGGCTGCTTAGCACCAACTTCTGCCGGATGCCTTTGACCTGTATGCCAGAGGAGAAGCAGACAAAAATGCACGAAATGCTGCGGGAGCATGGGCTGATTTCATAAAGGCTGCTTCTAGCAATAAAAAAAAACAGGACGTGATAAGCTTGACCAAGCTGCTGCTGTGCGGCTGCGCGGGAAAAATGGGCGCGGCTGTAAGAAATTTTGTCCAAAACCGGGAGAACTGCCAAATTGTTGCCGGTGTGGACCGTTTGGGCGGAGAGATGGACTTTCCGCTCTACCAAGAAATCCAGGAAGTCTCCGAACCGGTGGATGTAGTGGTGGATTTCTCCCACCCCAGCGCTCTCTCCTCGATTCTAGACTACTGCCGGGCCCACCCTGGCGCGGCCGCCGTGCTGTGCACCACTGGCTATACCCCCGAGCAGGTGGAGCAGGTCCATGCCGCCGCCAGAGAACTGCCTATTTTCTATTCCCGGAATATGTCCTTGGGCATTAATTTGCTCATTGAGCTGGCCAAAAAGGCCGAGGCTGTTTTAGGCAGCGGGTTCGATGTGGAGATTGTGGAGGCCCACCATAACCAGAAGATTGACGCACCCAGCGGTACGGCCCTTATGCTGGCGGACGCCATCAACCAGGTGCGGGATGGAGACATGAAGTATACCTACGACCGCCACTCCCAGCGAAAAAAGCGGGACAGCCGGGAGATCGGCATTCATTCTGTGCGGGGCGGCACCATTGTGGGGGAGCACCAGGTGGTCTTCGCGGGCAATCATGAGGTGATCACTTTGTCTCACTCCGCCCAGTCTAAAGAGCTCTTCGCCGCCGGGGCGGTTCGCGCCGCTGTATTTATGGCTGGCCAGAAGCCAGGGCTGTATGACATGTCCCATATGCTGGGATAAAACTACTGGAAAGGAACGTAAAAATGAGCGCAAAGACTGTAATCAGCACAGTGGACAATATTACGCTGGTCACCCTGGTGGGATTTCCCGCCAATGTGGATTCCATCGCCAAAATTTTCGACTCCATTGCCCAGTATGGCATTAATATTGATATGATCTCCATGGCTCCCACCCACGGGGCCTTTACCGGGCTCTCCTTTACCATTTCCGACCAGGATTTGGTAGACGTTCTGGCCTTTACCACCAAGCTGAAGAAAGAAACCGACGTTAACGTAATTGTCAGCTCGGTAAACCATAAAATCTCTGTCTATGACCCGGACATGAAGAACACCCCCGGCATTGCTGCCAAAGTATTTGGGGCTATCTCCAGCACCCGGGCCGACCTGCGGTTAATCACCACCTCGGAGGTGGAGATTTCCCTTTTGGTTACAGAGGCGGATTTTGATACCGTGCTGCTCTCCATCCAAAAGGCTATGGCGGAATAATAACAAGGCAAAGCCCCCCTCCTGGAATTTCCCGGGAGGGGGGCTTTTTGGCCGCTTATCCTAAAATCCACAAGGCCAGTGGAAGAACATATACCAGCAGAATCACTGCGGAAAAGGCCGCTGTTAGCAGGGCCGGCGCGGCCCTGTACCAGGCCCGCCGCAGCTTTCCGGCGTTCTGACTCCGCTTTTTGCGGAAAATCACGCACAGCGCCAGGGTGGCAAGGCTAAGGCACCCGCCCAGTCTTAGACCGCTGGGAATATAGCGCAGCTCCACTTCTCCCCAGCCGGCGGGCAGGGGAATCTCCATAAAGCAGTCCAGTACAATCCTGGGCTGGACCCGCTCCCCGTTCACCCATACCTCTGTGCCCTGGTACCAGGGCACAGACAGGAACAAAGCCTGTCCCGCTTCCGCCTCTGTCTGGCAGCCAAGGCCTCCCTTCTGGCAAAAGAGGCCGCTGCTGCCTAAAGCCTCTGCAAGGCGCCGCACCTTGGCGGCTTTTAGGCCGTACACCCCAAAGGAGCATAGCTCTACCCTCTTTAAAACCGTCACTTCCACAGACACCTTCTGGTTTTCAAAGGTACCCAACTCCAAAATGCCGTTTTGTCTCTGGGTGGGATACGAGGCGGCTATCTCCTGACCGTTCACCTTAATGTGAAAGCCGTCGTTAATCTTCTCCTTCAGCCGGGTAGAGATACAGGAAAAGGCGTCAAAATATAATGTCTCCCTTTGCAGGACAGGGACCTCGTAGCGCAGCACCGTTGGCTCTAGGGTAACCTCTCCCAGGACAGCCTTCCCCTGTACCGGCCTATAGACGGAAAAAGCCCCCTCTGCCTCCCCTGTTACCGCCTGGTAAAGCCGGTCCTGCACCTGAAAGCGATTTTCCGTCTCCAGGGCCGCGGGCAAAACGTTCTGGGGCAAAAGGTACCCCAAATTCCCGCTGCCGGTGGCAGTCCAAAGGTAGTGGCCGTCCATGCTGTACTTGTTCGATAACAGCAGGTCGCTAATCCCCGTGCCGCCACAGCCAGAGGTCTCCATCCAATAGGAAGAATACCCCAGTTTCTTCATAACAGCAAGAAACCGGCTGTCCGTTAACGAGGTGTAGTGGTTCAAGGTGGGGTGGCCAGCCGCCCCCAGCAGGTTCACGTCAAAAAACTTCTCTTTTGTCTTTACCCGGTAAAGCCCCGCGTCCTCTGGGGGCGCGGCCTCCACCACAGCCTGTCCCCGAGACGGCGACCGGGCGGCCGACCCTATAAAGATCTCTGCCTGCACCAGGCCCTGGGCCATGCAGACCGCCAAAAGCAGCCAGCCAGCTGCCCGGCGGCTGGAAAAGCGGCACCCCAGAACCATTGCCCCCATGCAGGGGCCCCAGAACAAGCACAGCAGCCCAAAGGCCTTTGCGTCTACCCAAAGGCTGGAGGTGTAAGAGGATACGGCGTCATACCGGGCCAGCAGCAGGTACATCCCCGCCCCGGCCACCGCCAGCAGAGGCAGTGCCCATAGGGCCGCTTTCTTCCAGCCAGGGGCCCCGGCTCTCTCTTCCCGCTGTTCCAAACCAACGCCCAGGAACCAAAGCCCAAAAAGCACTGGCATGTAGCCATACCGCCCAGGAAACGCCTGGTAGCTGCCCATATGCCACAATTTATTTACTGGCTCCACCACCAGGGGCAGAACGGTCAGCCCCCAGCAGAGGGCAATGGCCCTTAGCTTGGAAGTCTTTTGAAAAAAGAACCATAGCGCCGGTAATACCGAGGCCCCCGCTGTGCACAGAAGCAGCGGCAGGGTGGTGGTCAGGCTGCTCCAAAAACTACCGGTGCGCACCAGGTCCATCAGGCCCCCGCTGGTCCGGGCAGAGGCAAGGCATTGCAGTAAAGAGGGCAGCCACACCACAGCCGTGGCCCCTAAAGCAGTGAGGGCGCTTAGGCCAATTTTCCCGGCCAGTTCTCTCTGTGCCTCTCTTTTTACATAGCAGCGGAGAAATACCGCAGCGCAGAGGATCATCCCCAAAAACACCATGTAGCTTAGGTAGTAATTGACCACCAACGCCGCTATCAGGGTCCCGGTTAGCAGCCGGGAGCTTTTCCCCTCTATCAGCCGCATAAAGCCCATTAAAATCAAGGGAAACAGGCACAGCATATCCAGCCATACCAGGTTTTGGTAATACAGCAGGGCATAACCGCATAGCCCATAAGAGACGCACAGGGCCAAGTGCACAGGAGCCGCTAGCCCTGGTGCTTCCCGGTCAAAAAACCGCGAAGCCGTGGCAGCCGCCAGACAGAGCTTTACCAGGACCAGCAGGTTGACCAGCAAATAAATCTGGCCCTTCTCTACAAAAGCCACCAAGAAGCTGAACGGGCTGGCCAAAAAGAAAAAGAATACCCCCCAAAAGCTCATGCCGCCGGCATTTTGAAGGTTCAAAAGCAGGTTTGCCCTGCCCTGCATAATGTCCTTCAGTTCCATCAGCAGCGGGACCACTTGCTGGGACATATCGCCCCAGGCCAAGGTATTTTCCCCAAAAGGGAACAGCCCAGACGCAGCAAACACACAGCCCAGCAGCACTGCCGAGAGCAAAAAGGCAGCACCAGGGCGCAGAATCTTTCTGGATAAGCATAATTCTCTCATAAAAAGAGTATGCCATAAAATTCTTACTTTATACTATTACAAATTCTTACAGATTTATTATTACTCCCGCTCAAAAAGCTAGGAAAAAGAGAGGAAGAGTGATATAATAGGGATATGGAATATATCGATTTGCGGAAAGTGGGAAAAGAAGGGCTCAAGCAGATACGCAGTCAGGT
>NZ_JAWXXL010000027.1:0-47403 GCF_034334985.1 Acutalibacter intestini
CCGCTCCCTCATAGCACTTGCGCGCCACTTCGGGGATAGTAGGTCTTGCTAACGGAATAGCAAGTTCAATCACCTTCCGGCGTTGAACAATCAATTATGCGACAACGTGTCGCACTTCCATCTCGCTGTCAGGGATGGGATAGTTGTGCATCTTCTGGCGGATTTCCCGCTCGGCATCCACATCCCGGATGCAGTAGGCTTTGAACCGCTCCCACAGCTCCGGGGCATCCTCCGGGCGGTTCCGGGTGCGGCCCCCATTGGCCTTGGTGGGCTTGCAGAGCATGGAGAAGTAGCGCAGAAGGGACACACCCTCCTTCAGCTTTTTCCGTTTGATGCTCAGCACCTCGCCTACTCCGTCCAGGGTGAGGGGGAGGGCCAGCATCGCCGATTGGACGGCGGTACACTGCCAAGAGGCCGGAGAGAGCTGCCGCCCTAAGTAGCGGGAAATACACGTCCGCTCGAAGGCGGCGTTGAAGGCTGTCTTGATGACAGTCTCATCCTCCAGAGCCGACAGCACCCGGTTCGGGAGCTGCTCCCCACGGGCCAGATCGACCACCTGGGTCGGTTCATCGTCAAAGGCATAGGCAAAGAGGAGGATTTCAAATCTGGGGGAATCTGAATAGGCGTACACTCCGCACTTCGGAAGGTCAACGTCAGAAAAGGTCTCGATGTCGATTGCTAACAGGCTCATACTTGCCTCCTGATATGGCAAAGAGGGGTGGAGGCTCTCCACCCCTCTCGCCAAAAGTCGTGTGTTTGTCAGGAGAGGAAATCCTCGTCCTCGTCCGCCATGGCCTCGAAGTCATCGCTGGCCTTGGAGCGACCGCCGAGGGCCTCGCCGTCCTTCACGAACTGGACATTGCCCAGGCCAGCGGCGATGCCGCGGTTCCCGTTGGAGTTGTAGCCGTAGAAGGTGACGCTCACGTTGCAGTAGCAGCCGGAGTACACCTCGCTCTGGTCGATGATGGGCTGGACCTTGCGATCCACCACCTGTGGGGCCTGACGGCTGTTGGCGTTGAGGAAGTAGCACCCGGCATACGCCTCGTCATCGGGCCGGTCGGTGTCGCCGTCCCGGAGCGGGGTCTTGAGGTTGGGGGGAATCTTGCCGCCCCACTTGCCCACGGAGTCCTTCTTGGCCTGCTCGATGGCGTTCTTGATGGCGGTGATGGTCTTGGCATCCTTCTTGGACACGATCAGCGAAGCGCCGTACTTGGGGTCGGAGCCGTTTACGCTGGTCGGCTCGAACAGGTGGGCGTAGCTGATGCGGCAGGGAATGATGACCTTAGTCGGATTGATGGCAGCCATGATTAAACCTCCTGAAATTCCGCAGATGCGGTCGTAGTGTTGATGGCGTTGCGCTTGTCGGAATCGGGGACGAGGGTCAGCTTGCCCTGGGGCTTGTAGACCAGGGAGCCAAGGACACGCTGGAACTCCTCCTTGCCCATGAGCCGCTCCATATCGCCGATGCCGATGAGCGTTTTCTTGAAGATGTCGGTATAGCCGCTTGCCTGGGCCGCAGCGATGACCTCCTCCTCGGAACTGTACTTCCGAACGGAGCGGCCTTCCACCACTTTGTATCCGGGCCACTTCTTTCCGTGGATGATTGCCTCGTCCTGGGCGAAGGCATACACGTCTGCCGCCCACTTCGCAAGCTCGTCCGAGCGGCGGAGGACTTCGGCGATCTCCTCATCGTCCAGCAGGGCAGGCTGGCGGAACTCCATCTGGGCCAGCTTGAGGAACTCCTCGGCCCTGGCGCGGCACTGGTTTCGGGCCTTGCAGAACCGGCACCAGGAGCCAGCGGCGAACTCCCCGGCCCCCATGAGGGCCATGGCCCCGGTGGGGCGGAGGACCTCCTCACCCCACTTCTTCAGCTCCTCCGGGGTGATCTCCCAAGTGGAGCAGTGGCAGAGTCGGGGCTGGAAGATGGTCAGCCGCACCACCTTGGGGTCGTAGAGCAGCTCGGCCTTGCTGAGAACACCCAGGCCGTAGATCATAAGCTGGGGGTTGCGCTCGGCATCCACCTGCACACCCCGGCCCAGCTTAAGGTCGATGATGTGGATGTAGGAGTCGGTCACGATGACCATGTCGGCGGTGCCGAAACAGCCCTCCACATACTCGGATGCATCGACCCTCTGCTCTACGGTGAAGACGGGGTCCTTGCAGACCCGCCGCGCCTCCTCGATCTCGCCCTGGACGAAGGAAACGTACTCGTCCACGGCCTCCAGCAGCTCGTCCGAGTAGTAGTCGGACACGGGGCGGCGGGTGCGCTGCTTGAGGTACTTCTTGATGAGATGTTCGGCCATCGCGTGGCCAGCGGTGCCCTCGGCGGCATAGGCGCTCTCCTCATCCTGGAACTGTTCCTCCAGCATCAGGGAGGGAGGGCAGTGCAAGCGGCGGTTCGCTGCCGAAGGGGAAAATCTCGCATGAGTGGAAGGCATCAGAGCGCCTCCACTTCTTGGAGGAGGTCGGCGTAGTCCTCCGGCTTGACGCCAGACAGCTTGCCAGTGTCATACTTCATCAACAGGGCCTTGACCTGGGCGGTCTTGCCCTCATCGCTCTTGGCGGACATGACGGCACGGACCTGTTCGATGGTGATCTTCTTGGTCGGCTCCGGGGCCGCTTCGGGGGTGGCCTCCGCTCCCTGTTCAGCCAGGGAGCGGTAGCCAGCCGCCAGCAGCTCGAAGCCTTCAGCCAATTGGCTGTAGACTTTCTTATCCATGTGTGATATCCTTTCTTCAGACGAGAGTCGCGCCCTTCAGCTCGGCGAGGAACTCGGCATTCACCCGGTCATCGATGGACAGCGTGTCCGGGGTGATGCGGTCCAGCCTCTCATCGTAGCAGCGGATGGGGATGCGCATCTTCTTGGCGATCTCCAACTCGTACTTCATGCCCTTGGTGATCTTGGTGCCGATGAGCCACATCATGTCGCTGGCCTTCAGCAGCTCGGCCCCCAGCTTGATGCCGAGGATGCGCTCGTCCGGCAGGTCATCGTTGAGGAACTGCGGATAGACCAGGTGGGGAATGACGGGGACGTAGCCGATCTTAGCAGCGATGCGCCCGGCATCCCTGGCGACCTTGACGTTGTGCTCGATGTCCCCGCGGTACGGGGAACAGATGAAAACTTGCTGCATTTTACATATCCTTTCATACATTCGGGTGCATCCCGTTAGGTTGATGGTTGATGCCGCCGCCACCCGGTCGGGCGGGCGGTGGCTGTATGAGTGGCCACCTCATGGCCCTAATAATAGCCGTCCAGACCCCGTTTGCCCCGGATGTTGAAAACCCGGAATCAAGCTGATTTTCAAGGCTTGGAGCGGAGTATAATTTTGAAAACCAGCCTATTCCAAGGGACAAGCAGCCGGACTTTGAAAA
Source organism: Acutalibacter intestini (assembly GCF_034334985.1). Lineage (NCBI taxonomy): Bacteria > Bacillati > Bacillota > Clostridia > Eubacteriales > Acutalibacteraceae > Acutalibacter > Acutalibacter intestini. The sequence goes on from NZ_JAWXXL010000027.1 coordinate 3,373, forward strand.
CCCGGTCACTCGAAAACTTTTTTATTTCTCCTTCGCCAGCAGGGGAACTCCAGTGTTGCGGAGTAGTGCGTTGCAGTCGTAAATGCTGCTCCCTGTCATGGTGGAGAGGATCGTCAGATAGGCGATGTCGCTTGGTTCACCAGCAAAGGTGTGTCCGGCCTTATGTACCAAATCGAGGCTGAACGGCAGAGGGAGCCGGAGGCCCACGCACAGTGCGACAACGGTCTGGATATTGGGCTTCGATTTGTTGGAGCCATTTCGATACTTGCGGATAGTGTCCTCGTTGATAAGGCACAGGCCAGCCAGAGCCTCGTTAGTCAGGCGGAGCTTGTCCATGTGGTAGGCCAGGGTCGCTCCGAACTTACCAGGTAGCTCGTCCATGATGGCAGAGGCCTGCTCCACATAGGTCTTGAACTCCGGCGTGTGGGCGGGGACGTCACTGACCGCCTTATTGAATGCGGTATCTTGATAGGTGGCCTTGACCATGGCGATGTCCTTGGCTGTTTGTTTCTGATGATTCTTCATAGCTATGCCCTTTCCGCCTGGGCGGGCAAAGGATGCAGAAAAGCCTGGAGCGATACAGCGCCCCAGGCCCATGCAGTCGAAAATGGATGCACAGAACCAAGGGTGCCATATGCGCCTTCTCTTCATTGAAGAGTTAGCGACTATAGCATCCTTTGCCTGTATGCATCCAGGCTTCGATATTTTTATCTCCACGGCGGTGCCGTTTTGACCTTGTTATGTATAACGATTTTCCAAGGGAAACAAAAGCGGGTGTCGATGGGCACCTGATATGCTGCCGTATTATTGGGCTTTACCCGCGCCTTCAGCGGTTGCCTTTGAATCGACTGTTGCTCGTTTCCTTGTGCCTCTTGCGACTATGGTAACACAGAAAAATTTGCTGTATCGGACACGCCGTGTCCGGTCCAGAACGCAAAAAAAGAGCCAGAGTCAACTGGGTGTAACCCAGTGAACTCTGGCTCTATAGTATCGCTATTGGGTTCAGTCTACTAAGAACGGAAATTCGGAAAAATGGCAGTCCTTACAGTTTCGGCGTTTCCTGATCCATTCTTGTGGCCTGATAGAGATTCCGTACATACCGAATCCTGCTGTTAGTCCAATCCTTGCGGGTGTAGATTTTCCTTAAATCGTAGTGCTCCCGGATAAAGCTGGCCCATTGCGCCCTGGTAGTCATGCCGCAGAAGTATTCGGGCAATGACCATTTATGTATAATCTCTTGTTTGAGATAGTACCGAATTGTAAGGTAGACACACAGCTTGGCCTCGACTTCTTCCCAATCCGAATCCGAGAACATAACAGGGACCAATGACATCCGGTGGAGGACAAACCGGCTCTCTGTGTGCAGTATCGTTGTAAACTCCGGGGGAATCGGAAACGCCAACTGGGCGCATAGGGCCGCAAATCTGTCGAGAGGGACATCCTTAGTTCCGGTACGTTCGGAGTTAACAGCACAGGAGTACGAAAGCTCGACACAGTATTTCCATTCCAACGTAAAAAGGGCAATAGTAGCAAAGATTACGTCTTCGTCTGAACCATCCAGCCTTTTTAACAAATCTTGCGTTAGGCTCTCATAGTCCGCCATGAAATCACGGAACGTATTATTGGATATCTTTTTGACATCGCAAATCCGCTTGTTCACGATTGCTTTGAAAAGAGGGTGATCTACCATGGTGTTCAATTCAAAATACTGCATCTCGGTAAAATGGTAACCTTCCAGTCGTCCATTTATGGATCGCACATCATCGGGCAGCAGTTCTGGGACTTCCCACCCAATGTTGCTTTTAATATGTTCAAACTGAAGAGTCCGATAGTGCTGAGCGTACTTAGCAATCCGGCTATCCCGCATTCTGGCATCATCGTCATCCCTCCCGCGAAGCGCCCGTAGGGACTGTCGGGGCGCTGTCTCATGGTAGGCATCCTTAATCAGTTCCATGATGAAGCAATCGCGGAAATCCGCCAGACTGAACGGAGATACATCGTACAGTGTAGGGTCTGAGCAGTAGCCGGAAATTCGCCGGTCAATAAACTCAATCATGCTCATGCCCATAGCGGCACCTCCATTAGAGGATTTAATACCGGACACACCATGTCCGTTTTTTTGCCAAAAATATTTAGATTTCCACTCCGAATGCTTCGAGATAGCTCTGTGTAGATTTAAACGGCTCCGGGTATTTAACGTGCAGAGCCTCGTTGATCCATTGGTGGCTTGGATTCATCGGCATCAGTCGGCAGCCCAGCACTTCCAGCAGTTTTTCGCTTATGACTGGAGGAAGATTGAGTCCGAAACAGATACCAGCCGCTGTTTTCAAATCCGGCTCAGTTTCGCCTTTGACCGTTCTGCTTATGGTTTTGGGGTTTCGACCGATGACTGCTCCGAGGCCGGTGTAGTTCATTCCGCGCCATTCAAGCAGGAGTTTCATACACTGCTCCGGATCATCCGTCATTTGCCTTCGAATACCGAGCCATTCCTCCTGTTGCTTTTTCCGTATAGCAATCTGACGCTCTGGAGGAGCATTCTGAAAACCGTTGTGGAACGTGATGTCGAAGGTAATGTCGCTTGGCTCCCGATTTAAAAAACAGACAGTGTGATAGGCATCGGCAACTTTGCTGGTAATCTTCATATCGAAGACCAAGCAGCATTCGTCCATGTGGGATCGGGCGTAGGCAGTCAGATCAAGTTGCCCGTCCACATCGGTTTCAACATAAAGCGGAGTGTTGTAGACAAAGTGGTTGTCTATGAACAGATAGTCTCCGGTCTCGGTTAGTTTTCGCAACTCGGGATTTATGAACCGTTGGATAGCGGCATCTTGGGCACTGATGGAAAAGGTCTGGTCTACCCGGATTGCTCCCTTGCGGAAAGAATAGGGTTTCACATAGTGGTCATCGATATATGTAAAGGTGCCAATCGCCGCTTCAAAGCCCAACTCCACCAAGCGGATTTTAACTGACTGCCTGGACACAACAAAGTCGGTGGCCAACTGCTGGATCACGGCCTCCATAACTTCAATCTCGTGGCGGGCACCCATCTCGCGCATAAAACGAGAGATGTAATCATTTGCCTTTGCTTTGAATGGAGCCACCGGCATCTGAATACGGGGGCCAGCCGGTTGGCTTGGCTCTCCATCCGCTCTGTTGCACGCCGGGAAAGGTCCGCCTGGACACCGCCGGTTACCTCGCAGGTGATTCCGCGAGCCTTGTCATTGTATAGCTTTTCCAACATATATACCTTGCGGTGCTTTGCCCAATGGACGCATTCATGGATTATGGTATTGCCAGGAGAGCCATAATTGGTGAGCAGAAACATCGTTGGGTCAACAATGATCGTTTTGCCGGGGATGTGAACCGGAACTATTTCATTCTGATTGCTGTCGTACATCTCGGTATCGGCATCATCAAAGAAAAGCTGACCGAAAACTGCGCCATCCTCTCGGATGGGGCGGGTCACGACCTGTAGACCCAACCTTTTTGCCAAGACCATCGGATCAACAAAGACCGGTGGTTCTTTTGGCTTTGTGATTCGGAGAGCTTCTGGGTAATACTCTCTTAGAAAGGCTGTGGCAGCATCATCCATCTTATCATTTCGAATGTCTGGAACCAAGGCATCGGACATGGAGTTCTCGGGGAAATTCTGTTTGCGGTAAATGCAGGTATTGGTGATTGTCCAGTCATTCAGTCCTTGCGCCAGATCACCCTCACAGGAAATGCGGAGCCACTCGGTAAGCTCATCGCTGAAGTCATTGTGATGGTCTGCGGAAGATACCGCGATTTGAACCTCCAGTCCTACATCGAAAGCAATGCGGTCGCCGGGAAGGTCGGAAACATACACTCTACGCATCCAGGCATCCGCCAGCTCCGCAGTCTGGATATCCGGCACACGTCGGGACTCCAAGCCCATAGTCTCCCAATGTTTGGCGATATACTCAGCTGCAGCGTCGTACAAGCCGTTATAGCACTTCTTATCCACATATGAAAAAATTGACCTGACTTCCGCCACAGAGAACACCTCCACCCATCCTGCTTATGAAACCATTTTACTCCATAAACAGTAAAATAACAAGGATATCAACAACGGTGCAGCTCAGTTTTACAGAAAAAGGCAAAAGCTCTGGCGAATTTTCAGTTTTTTACTTTGCATTCATAGCTCGGATCATCTGCAACGCCGCCTGTTTCTGCTCCGGGGTAAGCGACACCCAATTGTCAAACAGTTCCTTCAGTTCGGGGGTCAATTCCACCATCTCGCTCTCGGCGAAGAACTGGGCCAAGGAGATGCCAAAGGCGGAACATACGGACTCCAGAGTTGAGATGGAGGGAACGGTGTTCCGCTTAAAAATGTTCGCCAGCGTGGACTCGGAGAGGCCGCTCTCTTTCGCCAGCCGATAAGCAGTCCAACCCCGCTCCGCCATTAACTGCCGCAGCTTGGAATGTGTGTCCATAATGCCACCTCCCTCTGGTCAATATTTTACCGTTCACTTAAATGGTTTTATACAGTTGACTTGTATGGCTAATACCGTTATATTAAACTGTATCAACCATCACGGGAGAGCGGTAAAATGACGGAGCGAGAACTGCGGCAACATCGGTGCTGCTTCACTGGACACAGGCCGGAAAAGCTGGAACAGCCGGAGGCGGTGGTCGTAGAGGCACTAAAAAAAGAAATCCGCACAGCAATTGCTGACGGATTTCAAACATTTATTTCTGGAATGGCGAGAGGTGTGGACCTTTGGGCAGCGGAGATCGTGTTGGCTCTCCGTGATGAAGGTGCGGCAATCCGGCTAATCTGTGCCAGCCCCTATCAAGGATTTGAAGCCCGCTGGAGCCAGAACTGGCAGGAGCGGTATCGGCGGGTCTTGGAGCGTGCCGACCTGGTGCGCTTCATCTGCCCCGAATACAGCCGGGAATGTTTTCAGATGAGAAATGAGTGGATGGTGGATCATTCAGCGCGGATCATTGCGGTCTACAATGGAGGACCTGGGGGTACGAGGAACACGGTCGAGTATGCTCGAAAGAAACAGATTTGCATAGCTCTCATATGACTGTCTTTTGGCCCAGAGGTTCTCAATTTGTTAATTAATAGCGTTCCAAGAGGATGAGTTTAAAGAGAAATATCTCAAATACAATCAAATAGCGCAAAAGTAAAGAAATAGATTGAAATGTGTGCAAATATATGATATGATAAAATACATAATGTGGCCAAACGAGGACGAGGTGCATAAGTATGTCTAATTCACCAAACGAAAATTATATTGGCATTGAAGATGCTGCGCTATTCCTTAATATCAAGCCAGTTACTTTGCGAAAGTGGGTAAAGGATAAGAGTGTTCCAGCCCACAAAATTGGAAAGCAGTGGAAATTTAAAAGGTCTGAGCTGGAAGAGTGGGTAAAAAGTGGAGAAAGCGCAATCAGTTAGAATAGCCTCCTTGCCCAGCCCCCATGAAAGGATATATGCTTAATGACAGTTAACATAAGATGTGTTGATTTGTTTTGCGGATGCGGCGGAATGTCACTGGGCTTTGAAAAAGCCGGATTTAATGTCGTTTCGGGAATTGACAACTGGAAAGCGGCACTTCGTGTATATGAAATGAACTTCGAACATTCTGCTATTGAACAGGACCTATCAGATGTAGATGGAGCCGTAAAGGTTGTGTCAAAGTTCGTCCCCGATTTAATTATCGGGGGGCCTCCTTGCCAAGACTTTTCAACGGCAGGCTTTCAAGATGAAAGCCGTGGGAGAGCCATTCTATCGATTTGCTACTCTCAAATTGTAAGTGAAATTAGACCAAAATACTTTGTTATGGAAAATGTTGCGGCAATCCGCAATACGAACTCTTTTAACAAGGCCCTTTCGCATTTCCGTAAAGCTGGATATGGGCTGACACAAATGGTTCTGGACGCAGCTTATTGTGGTGTGCCGCAAACCCGTAAAAGAATGTTTGTGGTAGGTATGCTCGGCGCTGCCGATGGCTTTTTGGACGGAGAGCTTCGCCTTAATCTGGCACAAAAGCCCATGAGTATTCACGATTATCTTGGGGATTCACTTGGAATTGATTATTACTTCAGGGTTCCAACGAACTATAACCGTAGAGGCGTTTTTAGCGTTCATGAACCATCTATGACAATACGTGCAGTAGACCGACCCATACCAAACGGCTATAAAGGGCATCCGAATGATCCAGTCCCGGTAACACAGGTGCGTTGCCTTACGCCGAAAGAAAGAAGCTACATTCAAACTTTCCCAGAGAGCTTTCAGTTCATAGGTGGCAAGTCCGACATCAATTCAATGATTGGAAATGCCGTTCCTGTGAATTTGGCTAAATTTGTGGGGGCAGCTTTGATGAGATATATTATGGGAATAGAAGGTAGCAAATGATATGAAAGCGATTGACTTGTTTGCTGGCTGCGGTGGTATGTCATTGGGATTTGAACAGGCTGGTTTTGATGTTATTGCAGCTTATGATAACTGGGATGCTGCGATAAAAATATATGAGAGCAATTTTTCTCATCCCATTTATAAAAGGGATTTGGCGGATGACAGTGTAGCCCAGCAGATTGTAAAAATGTGTCCAGACCTCATAATGGGAGGCCCCCCATGCCAAGACTACTCTATAGCTGGCAAACGGGAATTAGGAAAGCGAGCAAATCTTACCATACGATTTGGTGAGATCGTTGCGGAAGCTAAGCCCATGTGGGTAGTGTTCGAAAATGTTTATAATATTGAGCGTTTTTCTACCGTGGCGCAATTAAAGCACATACTATCAACAGCGGGATATGGATTAACATCACGAGTTTTAGACGCAAGTCGTTGTGGTGTGCCGCAAAAACGACATAGGTTCTTTTTGATTGGTAAGCTTGGTGAGACAGATGGGTTTCTCGATGATGCGTTAGTTTCTAATTTGTCAACAAGGCAAATGTCTGTGCGGGATTACCTTGGCGATGCTTTAGATACAGAGTTTTACTATATGCATCCAAGAAGTTATAACAGGCGTGCAGTTTTCTCAGTAGACGAACCAGCGGCAACGATTCGAGGCATTAACAGGCCGATTCCTGAAAACTACAAGCGACATCATGCGGATAAGGCCGATATACATGAGGGTGTGCGGCCACTGACAACACGAGAACGAGGATATATTCAAACTTTCCCGGATAGCTTTTCATTGCCTGGCGCAAAAACAGATGTGGAGCTTGCGATAGGAAATGCTGTTCCACCTGCACTTGCAAAATATGTGGCAAAATGCATTATCCAGTATTCTTCTAATTTTAATCAAAGTGAGGTGTGACTATGCCATATTTTGAGGAAATAGCAGAGTATTCAACATATTCTGGTCACGATGCTGATTTTCATTTCATATATAATTCGAACAGTGGTGGTGGGCAGGCCTTTTTAGCAGGCAGGTTTTACGACGAAAGTGGACAACTGGTTTCTCCAGAATCTTTGGATGGGAAAACTGCTCTTTTTAGGTATGTTTTTCGCTCCCAATCTGGAGAAGATCTTTGCATCATATTGAACGATGATAAAGCGAAATATGAAGTTAAGCCGCGCGGGAACGGCTCTACATCGATGAAACTGGGCGTTGGTACAGGCCGTGTATCACCAAGTAAAGTGATGTCCTCGTTTATGATGCTACCACCTACTTGTGGGGTAAAAATGCCCAATAATTTACAGTGGTCCATTTTGAGCGCAAATAACTTTTGGCTCCAGTCTATGTGGCTTGAATGTTGTCCCAACGCCGACAACCCAAATGAAGTTTTGTTTACTGTTAAAGACTGCGTGTTTTGTGGTGGTGAAAGCAAAGACTCAACCGATAGAACGGGCCGCTACTTTAAGCTAAATTTTGATAAGAGAATAGCTGACATTATTGAGTTATCCAACCATTTAGATGCATTTGATGAGCGGATAGCCGCTATAATCGGACAATTTGCAGATACATATCTCGGTAGGAGAGCATTCCAATACGAGGAGTGCAGCGAGGCAACCAAATCCCTAATGATGCTATTGCCTCAAGAATACCCAGAAAGCTATTCTGGTATTATGGACCCACTCCCGATTCTGCAAGAAGTGATGATAATGCATGAGAACAGGATGGCGGATGGAGAAAGAGACCTTGAGAGTGCGTTTAAGGAGTGGCTATCTTGCGTTACAAAAGCAAACGGCGAGCTATACTCAGAAAACACAAGAAATCAGTATATCAGTGCGCTAAAGGCTGTAGGGGCTTCATTTGCTGGCGCTATTGCACCATGCACATCCATATTTGAAATTAGAGATACCGATTCGTTCAGCAGGGTCTATGACAGTATAAAGGCTTCTGAAGGATATGAAGCCTTCAACCAGGCGCGAGGCAATGGAGCGCTTTCAGCCGGACTCGAGTTATACAATCGTTTTTTACGAGAACATCCTATTACAGTGGAGTCCTGTCCAGTCAATTTTAAGACAGGGCTTGTTAGTGACCAGCCGCATAACCGCATTCTCTTTGGCGCACCTGGTACTGGTAAGAGCTTTACCCTTAATTGTGATAAAGATGCCCTCCTTGCTGCAGGCGGCGAATATGAGCGTGTAACCTTCCATCCAGACTATTCGTATGCAAATTTCGTTGGTACATATAAGCCTGTGCCGTGCAAAGACAGCGACGGCAAGGACGCCATCACTTATGCGTATGTCCCAGGACCGTTCATGCGTACCTATGTGAAAGCGCTTCAGAACAGCAGAACGGCCGAGCCTAAGCCTTTCCTCCTCATCATTGAAGAGATTAACCGTGCCAATGTGGCCGCTGTGTTTGGCGATGTGTTCCAGCTTCTTGACCGTGGTGAGGATGAGGTTAGCGAATATCCGATTCAGGCATCCGAGGACATCAAAAAGCATTTGGCAGAGAAGCTCGGCGGTGCGCCGGACGATTATTCGGAAATTCGCATCCCGGACAATATGTTTATATGGGCAACGATGAACAGCGCAGACCAAGGCGTTTTTCCGATGGACACGGCATTTAAACGCAGATGGGATTTCACCTATTTGGGGATCGATGACAGCGAAGCCGGGATTGCCGGTAGGAAGGTAATTCTTGGTCAAGGCGAATATCGCCGCATCGTTGAATGGAATGCGCTCCGTAAAGCCATCAACAGTGAGCTTCTGACCTATAAGGTTAACGAAGATAAACTGATGGGTCCGTATTTCATTTCCAAGAAAAGCCTGCCAGATGGCGATACAATTGACGCCGAAACCTTTGCCCGCATATTTAAAAACAAGGTCATTATGTACCTGTTTGATGACGCCGCAAAACAGAAGCGTCTCAGTCTATTTGGCGGCTGCGACGAGAAATCGAGAAATCAGTATTCGAAAATCTGCAGAGAATTTGACACCAAAGGTGTGTACATTTTCTGCGATGGGATCAGTAGCCAGTTTATTGACGGTGTGCCAGAGGATGAAGGGGTATGATTTCAGTTTTTCTGCGAGAACAAAAGCGATATACGCAAAATGAACTGGTGGATCAGTTCCAATGCTCCGAGGAAAGGACTGTCCATATTCTGAAGCGGCTCAAAGAGTATGGCGTTCTCAAGGCTGTAAAAGCAAATGACACACAAAAAGACCTTACCGAGCTGATAGACGAGGACATTGAAATAGCAGATGTTGAGGTAGGCGAAAACGAGTACCTGTATGTATTTACCTTCGTAGGGGTTATCACGATAGAGGGCCGGGTACTAAAATGCTTTCCAAAATACCTGCTCGATGCTACTGCGCCCACGCCAGAGCTAAAACAGGTGCTTAAGGTGCTGGAAAAGTACAATACCAAAGAGCAGATCATTCGGATGTATAATGATACGAGCGACAGCAGCGCGTTTAATATGCTTGCGGTCATGCTGTTCCTCCTTCAGGACTATTTCGAATACGGTGCCTATACAAACACACAGGATATCATCGAATCGAATGGTGCTGGGGATATTCTTTGGGATAAAACCATCAACGAGACATTTACCCTTCTTAGCAATAACCGGCCATATTACCCGGAATTGTTGACGATGAAGCGCGTAAACGATGATTTTGATTATTTTAAGCGACTGCATGAGTGTATCCTCACAAAATGCAGTATGGAACTAAGAGACGCCGATCTGTTAGACCTGTTTGACATTATGGGCGTTGATATTTCCGATGAACAGATTGAGGACTTTGGTGACAAGGAGTACATTCTTGAGCGAATCACCAAGGAACTCAACATCCAGTTTAACACCCGCAAACAGCTTCTGCTAAAAACCCTGTATGCCTACATAGCCAACAGCAGCGCCTTGGATGATTTGGATTGCTTCAGTATGTTCGGCACGAACAGTTTCAACCTGGTATGGGAAAAAGTCTGCGCCGAAGTGTTGGACAACCAGTTGCAGAGGCCAATTGGCGGTCTGCGTCTGCCTGTCCAGTTGGCGGGACAATACCGCGAGATGCGGCACAGGAAACTCATTGATTTGATTGAAAAACCGGAGTGGTGCGGGTTTGCACCAAGCGGCGAGCCGTTTTCGAAGAGAGCGGAGGATACACTCATTCCTGACCTCATCTCTATCGTAGATGTCCATGGGGATTACCAGTTTATCATCTTTGACGCAAAGTATTATAACCTCCAGCTTCAATATAATAAAGTGCTTCGAGGTCATCCTGGGATAGAATCTATCACAAAGCAGTATCTATATCAGCTTGCCTATCAGCCTTTTGTGGATGCCCACCAGATTGGTACAGTGAGAAACTGCTTTTTAATGCCGACCGCTGCTTCAGCGATTATCAGCAAAGGGTCAGTTTCAATGTCTATGCTGGAAAATCTGGGTTTACAACCCATCCAAGTGCGCCTATTGCCCGCAGATTTAATGTACCGACACTATTTAGAAAACACTAAGCTGGACATTCTGAAACTCAATTTATAGGGGGAAATCCCAACGATTACCCCATACTCTTAACGATTACCTCATTATTCTAACGATTGTCTTAAAGTTTCAACGGTTACAGAGCCGGATTAACACCCGAAAAGCAAAAAAGCACCGCCGCCAGCCGGGATTTCCCCAGCCAGCGACAGTGCTTTTTTCAAAAATATACGAAAATCGGCGGTTTTCAGCCATTATAGGCAAAAAGAAGGGGTGGAAATCTTGATGCTCCTTGTATCAAAATCTCCACCCCTACATGGTGCGCGAGACGGGACTTGAACCCGTACGCCATAAGCACACGCACCTCAAACGTGCCTGTCTGCCAGTTCCAGCACTCGCGCAAATGAACATTGTTATTATATCACCCGACCGCCTGTTTGTCAACAAGAACTTCGGGGAGATTTCCCTCTAGCATTGAAAACCAGAAACTGCTTCTCCAAAACCAGGTGCGTCAGCGCGGCTGGAACGAAGTGGACGTATATATTGATGGATACTCCGGTACAAATTTCAACCGGCTCGGCGTCTAGCGCCTTATTGAAGATGCAAAGGCGAAGCGTATCAACCTGCTCTTGGTCAAAGACCTTTCAAGGTTCGGGCGCAAATACATCGAATTTGGACAGTACACGGAGAGTTTTTCCAGAGTGTGAGGTGTCATTACTTTGGGTAAGGCTTCCTTATGGCACTTGTTGTACTTCTTTACAAGCCCCCCCGGAACATATTGAAATAATTCACACCCGTTTTCGGGCTGCCGTCCCGGTTGAGGAAAAGGGAATTGCGGTACCCGTCAATGGTGGTCGCTTTCGCTCCCTTGCGGTTCTCTAACCAGCGCCCCAACGCTTCATACACTTTTTATAGGAAAAATAAGGAATACAGAAGATCTAATCTTTATTGTTTACATTTTGTTGTTTGTTTTATTCGAGCAAAAGAAGTAAAATACAAATATCTGCGGTGCAGCATGGACTATATGTCTTTGAAAAAAGCGGGCGAAAAATGGGATGTTACCCCACGATGGATAAACTACTACTGCGCGGATGGGCGTATTCCTGGCGCTGCAAAAATGGCAACAATCTGGCTGATACCCAAAGATGTCAAGAAATCTATTGATGGCAGAACACAACGTGGAAGGGGACTGCACGATGAGTAAAATTTTGTTGCTGGAAGATGATATAAGCCTGGTAGATGGTTTGAAGTATTCTTTGAAGAAAAACGGATTTGAGGCCGAAATGGTTCGCACTGTTTCCGAAGCGATCAACAACATCGAGAATATTGGAAAGTACGACCTGCTCATTCTGGATGTCACTTTACCTGATGGAACAGGTTTTGATGTTTGTGAGGCAGTACGCAGGCAGGGCCAACAAGTCCCGATTATTTTTTTGACTGCCTCTGATGAAGAAGTGAACATTATCCGAGGTCTGGACAGCGGAGGCGATGATTACATTACAAAACCGTTCCGATTAGGGGAATTATGTTCCCGCATTCGGGCGCTGCTTCGGAGAGCGGGCGCATCAAACACGGGCAGTACAACACTTATAGAATGTGGAGATATAACGATGGATCTTTTAGGCAGTCGGGCCTTGTTAAACGGCAAAAAGTTGGAACTGACAAGTGCGGAATACCGGCTGCTATGCCTTCTGATACGAAACGCAAACCGCATCGTTACGCGGGAAATTATTTTGAGTGAGTTGTGGGACGAAGCGGGAAGTTTTGTCGATAGCAATACTCTGTCTGTCTATGTGCGGCGGCTCCGGGAAAAGGTAGAGGCAGACCCCTCGCATCCTAAACACCTGATAACGGTTCGTGGGTTTGGCTATCAATGGAAAGAGGCAGCCATATGAGTTTTTACCAGGATAAGCAAATTAAAATTTATGGATATTTCTTAGCTGCTTTTGGCTTTTTAATGGTAGGAGCATGGCTGTTGTTCTATCTATATCAGACAAACTCCGTGAAAACGACGTGCCTCTTGCATGATGAAGCGGTTGTTTCTTCTCTTTTGGAGCAGGGCGTTTCAAGAGACATCATAGCGGCAGCGATCACAAATACCCACATTAGTATAGCCGGAGAAGAATTATCAGCCGCAGTTGGTATAAAAAGCCTAAAGAATCGTTCTGGCTTGCCCGATATCACTCAAATTCAACATACCTCCATTTGTTCCATGATCGCCATTTCCATATTGCTGGCCGTGGTTCTTTTCATCGGAACATGGTGGTTTTTTTGGCAGCGAAAACGGTTATATGAGCAGGCAGAGACGATCATTCAAAATTACATCAACGGCGACTATTCCTGCCATCTGCCGCAAAACAGCGAGGGGGCCGTTTTTCAGTTATTCGGACAGATCGAACAGCTTGCCACAATGCTGCAAGCAAAAAATGAAGCAGAGCGTAAGGCAAAAGAATTTTTGAAAAGCACCATTTCAGATATTTCCCACCAACTGAAAACACCCCTTGCCGCACTTACCATGTATCAGGAAATCATTGCGGGTGAGCCAGATCATCCCGAAACGGTCAAAGAGTTTTCAGGCAAACTAGGAATTGCCTTAAAGCGTATGGAACAGCTAATTCAATCCATGCTGAAAATCGCACGGTTAGACAGCGGAAATATTCTTTTTGAAAAAAGCAACTTTCGTATGTCGGAATTGATTTCTCGATCCATCAACGAGTTAACGACAAGGGCAGAAAAGGAAAACAAAAAAATACAGATTGAGGGAAATGCAGAACAGCAGCTTGTTTGTGATCTGGAATGGACAAGTGAAGCGATTGGCAATATTGTCAAAAATGCGTTAGACCATGTAAGGCCGGGTGGAATAATTCAAATCACCTGGGAGCGTACACCAGCAATATTTCGCATATTCATATCTGATAATGGAAATGGCGTCGCGCCGGAGGACATACATCATATCTTCAAACGCTTTTACCGAAGCAGACATTCTCTGGATACGCAAGGTGTTGGGCTGGGCCTGCCTCTGGCAAAATCTATTATTGAGGGGCAGGGCGGATGTATCGCGGTACAGAGTGAAGGAAACAAGGGAACAACATTTACAATTTCTTTCCTTACGGAATTGTAAGCTGAAATTCACCTGATTGTAAGCTGTATCTGCTATCTTTTTGGTGAAGGAGGTTGATATCCGATGGAAATTCTAAAAGTACAAAATTTGTGTAAAACCTATGGCAAGGGCGAGGCCAGAGTGGACGCGCTAAAAAATGTTTCTTTTTCATTGAACAAGGGAGAGTTTGCCGCTGTGGTCGGAGCGTCCGGCTCTGGCAAGAGTACCCTGCTGAACTGCATCGGCGCTCTGGACACACCAACTTCCGGAAATGTTCTCATGGATGGGCAAAACCTGTTCTCCATGAAAGAGGAAGAACGCACAATTTTCCGGCGGCGCAACGTCGGCTTTATCTTCCAGTCCTTTCAGCTCGTTTCTGAACTGAACGTAGAGCAGAATATCATGTTCCCTTTGCTCCTGGATTACCGAAAGCCTGCCCCCGCGGAAGTCCGAGAGATTTTGGATTTGCTGGGCCTAGGCGAACGCAGCCGCCACCTGCCCAACCAGTTATCCGGCGGACAGCAGCAGCGTGTCGCCATTGGCCGTGCCCTCATTACAAGGCCAAAGTTGATTTTAGCCGATGAGCCGACCGGAAACCTTGACAGCAAGAACAGCCAGGATGTTATTGATCTGCTCACGCGGGCCTCCCGGCATTACCAGCAAACGATCCTGATGATTACCCACAACAAAAACCTGACAGCGTCCGTAGACCGGGTATTCCGAGTAACAGATGGTGTCCTTACCGATTTGGGAGGAAAAACGGATGAAGCGCTATCTTGACCTGGTTCCCATATCCGCAAAGGTGCATAAGAAGCAAAACAGAATGTCGATTTTCTGTATTGCCCTGGCTGTATTTTTGGTAACAACTATTTTCGGCATGGCAGATATGTTTATCCGCAGTCAAATCATTAAGACGCAGGCGGAAACCGGAAACTGGCATATTGGCATTCAAAATATTTCCCGCGAAGATGCGGCGATCCTAGCGGCACGGCCAGACATTGCCGCACTTGCCCCGTATAATGTGCTTAACTATGAGGGAAACCAAGGGTACACGTTAGCGGAAACGGAAGTTGTCCTTTGCGGCAGCAATGATCGTCTATTTGCAAAAATATTTCCCAATATGCTTTTCGAGGGAACTTTCCCAAAGACGGACCATGAAGCGATGGTGACGGAGAGCGCCAAGGATATGCTTGGTCTGCATATTGGAGATGAAATTACGATCCATACTCCCGCCGGCCTCCACCTGATATTTACGTTGTCAGGCTTTGTAAAAAATACTGCCAATCTAATGAGCGGCGATACCTATGGCGTATTTTTAACAACGGAAAAGCTGTATGACATTTTTTCGATGAACAAGAGCGAGGGACGAACCGATTATCCCACAGCTTACTATGTTCAGTTTGCCAGTACATGGAATGTGCAGAGTGAAATTGAGAATTTGAAATCTCAATGCGGCTTGTCCGGCGATCAGGTTTCGGAAAATACAAAGCTGCTCGGTCTGCTGGGCCAAAGTACTAGTTCCTTTATGATGCAGGTCTATGCCGCCGCCGCAGTCCTGTTTGTCCTTGTTCTGTTTGCGGGTATTATGATGATCGCAAGCAGCCTGAACAGTAATGTGGCGCAGCGTACAGAATTTTTCGGATTGATGCGCTGTGTTGGAGCAACGCCTAAACAGGTTATGCGGATGGTACGCAAAGAGGCCCTTACCTGGTGCAAATCTGCCATTCCTGCCGGTGTTGGGATCGGCGTTGTTGTAATATGGATACTTTGCTTTATCCTGCGGCTTTTAAGCCCGGAATACTTTGGCGCAATGCCTCTTTTCAGTACAAGTTTTCCAAGCATTATTGCCGGTGTGGTCGTTGGGCTGTTGACGGTACTCTTGGCGGCTCGTACCCCCGCAAAAAGAGCCGCAAAGGTTTCTCCATTATCGGCGGTTTCTGGCAGCGCAAATGATACCCAGCCGGTCAGGAAAGCAGCCAATACAACCTTGTTCAAAGTTGATGCCGCGCTTGGTATACACCATGCAACATCAAGCCGCAAGAACTTTATCTTGATGGTCGGCTCCTTTGGACTTAGCATTGTTCTTTTCCTTGCCTTTTCTGTTACCATTGAGTTTATGAACCATACTCTGCGGCCGTTACATCCGTGGACGCCGGATATATCTATTGTGAGTTTGGATAATACTTGTTCTGTCAATCGGGCTTATCTTGAGGAACTGAAAAGTAAAGCGGCTGTCAGGTCAGCGTATGGCCGGATGTTTGCGTATAATGTGCCAATTACAGCCGATGGGCAGGAACAACAGACAGACTTGATTTCTTATGAGCAAAAGCAATTCGAATGGGCAAAAAGCTATATGCTGGGCGGTTCTTTGGATACGGTGCAAAATAAACTGAATACTGGACTGATCGTGTATGAGCCGCAGAACACGATCCAAATTGGTGATACAGTATCGTTAAGCCTTCATGGACAAACAGCAGAAATAGAAATTGTAGGGATGCTCTCTGACAGTCCGTTCTACAATTCCGCTGATGTCAGAACGATCATTTGCTCCGAAGATACATTCCGGCAATTGACCGGTCAGTCAGATTACACGGTCATTGATATGCAGCTGACAAATCGTGCTACGGATGTAGAGGTAAATACTATACACCGCACCTATGGAGCAGGATATTCCTTTGTTGACAAGCGGATGGATAACAGCAGCACTTTGAGCGTCTACTATTGCGTTTGGTTGTTCCTCTACGGTTTTTTGGCGCTGATTGCCCTGATTACAGGTTTCAATATAATCAACAGTATCGCTATGAGTGTTACGGCGCGCACAAAGCAATATGGGGCGTTCCGGGCTATCGGCCTAAGCGATCATCAGCTTTCCAAAATGATTATTGCAGAGGCGGCTACCTATGCAATCCTAGGAAGTATTGTAGGAGCTGTCTTGGGAGTAATCTGCAACAAGTTCCTATTTGATTTGTTGATAAGCCGTCAATGGGGCGACCCGTGGTTACTCCCGTGGGGAAAGCTGATGGTAATTTTTTTGATTGTGCTTTTCTCAGTGGTTGTAGCGGTATATGGGCCGATCAAAAGAATACGAAATATGTCCATTGTTGAGACAATTAGCGCACAATAAGTATGACGCCGAATTATAATGCAATCTGCTGAATGGCGGCAAAGAAAAAACCGCCGTCCAGCAGGAGAACTGGTAGGTAACAAGAAATGAGGAAACATGGAAAAACGCCCTATCCCAAAAGCGGAACACTCGGTATGCACACCATGTAGACCGCAATCTGCAAAGCGAAATCGCAGAAAAGAAGCTGGCACAGGGCTGAATGTTGGGGGAACAGAATACGCCATTGGCTACTTCAAATAGTTTACCGCTAAAATTGCAACTCCAAGCACCGCCAGGATCACCCCGGTAACGCGGTTCAGTGTGGCGGGGCTGGCCTTATTTGCAAACTTTGCAGCGACTCTTGCCCACAGTAAGGTGGAAACCACGCAAAGGACCAGGCACCAGATGTCTGGCATACCGCCAATGGCAAAGTGGCTGGCCGCGCCTGTGAGGGCCGTGAAGGTCATGATAAATACGCTGGTACCGACAGCGGTTTTTAACTCATACCCAAGCACGCTGGTGAGAATCAGCAGCATCATCATGCCGCCGCCAGCGCCTACAAAACCGCAGATAAAGCCCACCATTGTGCCGGATATAACAGACTGAACCACCCTTTTTTTTGGACTGACCGCGCCCATGGCCTCCTTGGTGGTCATAACTGGCTTCACGATAAATTTTATCCCCAGCAGCAGAGTCATAAACACCGAAAAGCTTCCCATGGTGGTGTTTGGCACCAGGCTTGCCACAAAGCTGCCCACCATGGTGAACACCAGCACCGCCGCCATCATCACCAGCCCGTTTCGCACATCCAGATTCTTATTCTTGCCGTAGGTGTACGCGCTGACGGCGCTGGCGAGTACATCACTAGCCAGGGCGATCCCGACCGCTTCATAAGCCGGGAGTCCCAGGAATGTAATGAGCATTGGGCTGATGACCGCGGCGGCGCTCATGCCTGCAAAGCCGGTGCCCAGCCCAGCCCCCATTCCCGCAATAAAGCAAACCAGTAGTGTCAGCATTTTGTGTCCTCCATTAATCTGTCAATATTGTTTTGCATCCTCCGGCTAAAATCTTCCAGAGCCTCTATCTCACAGGTTGAAAAATCCTTGAGGATGGCAGCAAGAAACCGTTCCTGCGCCAGCTGCCCCTCGCGCACGATTGGCATAGCCTTTTCGCAAAGCTTCAGGTGCACGGTCTTGCGGTTGCCATGCGCGTATTCCCGAAACAGCATCCCGCGCTGCTCTAAAGCTTTCACAGAGGCCGAGACCTGAGATTTGGCCAGATAGCGTATCTCCACGATTTCAGCAGCGGTATCGTAGCAGGGATTATTGGCTAAAAAAAGCAGGATATCCAGCTCGGCGCGGGTCATGCCGTGCCGCTGGCAAATTGCGGACACGAATTTACTGTAGAGCATCTTAAATGCGTTCTGGTGCTCCCAGGGGTTAAGTGGGATCATACCGCGCTCCTTTAAGTTCTTTTTTGAACTATTTTATCAGACAGATCCTCCCTTGTCAAGAGACAGGAATGGTTTTAAGTTTGGAGTTGATATCATGACCGCAAAAGACCGCTGCAAAACAGGCCGCACCGATCTGAGGCACTGGCTCTGCTCCCACGGCGGAACGTTGAAAAATCCGGCTCTGAATGGGAGTGGAAGCATCAGGGGGAGCGCGTCACTGTACGCAACAATATCTGGTTCGGCCAGTACATCCAGGAGGACTGCGATGCTGTGAAGTTCTATGGGATGTCTGAAGAAAACGCCGACGAACACAGCTCGGTGTTCGTCGGCAAAGACAACATGGCCGGGTGAAGCACATCTATAATCCGAGGGACGCTCACCGCCTCCGGTTTCCGGCAGACCCTGGCGGCAGCGAGAAAGCCTACCGCTTTCACCATACCGGCGCTGGGCCGCAGTTATATGTGCTCAAGGCGCCTATTGATATGCTCTCCTACATCAGCCTGCACCCGGAGAACTGGCAGGAGAATTCCTGCCGTTGCCCTGTGCGGTGTAGGAATTGCTCCCATCCAGCCTTTCCTAGAGGAAGTGTCCCCGCTGGAGGAACTCCGTCGTCTGCTTGGACAATGACGGGGGCGGATATACGGCCGCCAAACATATCGCGCAGGCGTTGCCGGGGGAATGAGACGTACCGGTTAGCACACATTTCCCCCAGCAAAAGGGCTGGAACGAGGAACTCCCGCATCCTTTCCCGGAGAAAAACCTGGATCCGGTGATGGCCATGTAACCACTTAGTGGCCAGAGGGCTTCCGGCTGAGCATATCATGCTCAGCGCCCAGGTCGGCGCGAATCAGCTTTACCAGCACGATGCCCATGGGCACAATGGTAACCCAGACGGCTTTCTCCGCCAGGATTGGGCAGAGAAAGGCCAGCAGCCCCGCCCCGGCGAAAAACGCAAAGACCATCCCGGCATGAATTAGCCCCCGGCGCAAGGCCAAGCTGTCCCCTTTGTGCACGGCCTTCGCCAGACCCACTCCAATCTGCCGGATGTGATTGGTGCAGAAAGTGGTGGCCATGGGGATGCCCTCGGCCTGCCGGAAGGTGTTGTACTGCATGGATGCGATGAAGTTGACCATCACCTGCACCACCTGATGGGGCATGGACAGCGGGATGAAACCTAGGAGGAACAGCACCGCCGTTTCAAAAATAATCAGGTAGGTGTCCCAGCGCAGAAGCCCCAGCCGTTTTACCGGCGAGGGCAAAATCTCCGACACGAACGCGCCCAATAGATACGCGGAGATGGGGATCAAAAAGTACAGCCCGCCCAGCCAATCGCCTTTGCCGAAGTTGATGGCCATGACCACCACATTGGCGGTCTGTGCGTTGCAGAACACTCCGCCCCGCAGGACGTAGGTGTAGGCGCCCATCATCCCGGCGCTGATCATAAGCAGGGCGTAGATCATTTTCTGTTCACAGACGAGATAGTTATGTTTCGATTTGGTTTTCATAAAAAACAGTCCCTTGTGGATGTCCATGCCCCGCCGTATCTTCTAAGACGGCTCCGCTGAGTTAGTATTCGGCCATTGCTCTTCAACACGCTTTCCACCAAAATGCCGCTGGCTTTGTCACCGATATTTTCACTGGCGGGGATCCCCTGGACACCGTTCTTTTTCCGTTTTGCTTTGTTGATGGCGCTGTCATAGCAGTTCCCGGCGAAGCGGTCAAGCTGATAGACAAGCATGCCCTCAAAAATGTGCTTGCCGCTGTCGGCAATCTCACGCTGGAACTCGGCCCGACTGTCTGTTGTGCCGCTCTGTGCCCAGTGGATATATTCGCCAATCACAATATATCCATGGTTCTTGGCAAACTCGTAGCAAGTTTGAAGCTAGCCCTTGATGGACTGCTCCGTCTGGCTGTGGCTAGAATATCGGGCGTAAATGACAATGTTCACTCTTTCACCCTCTCCAACAGTTCAATGATGGCCTTTTCAAGCGGTCATACATGGGTGAGGCGGGGTCAAAGCACCTTTCCACAAACCGCCTCATGGCCCGATCCTCTTCCCAAATTTGGGGCTTGCACTCGTACAGCTTGCCCTGGAGCTTTTCAGTGCAGCAGCAGATATAATCATCGAGACATCGAAGTAATCCGCGCATACCAGATCCGCACTTTGATGGGAGCGGCAGAGCAGCCTGTTTCGTATCGGTTCATGGTAGCCTGGGGGGCCATCAATTTTTCCGAACTTGGCTTGAGATAGCCCGATGCCCTCCCGGAGTGTTCCCATTCTTTTGCCGATATCGCTCAAAATGCTCACCTCCTATGGTACTGATAGTATAGCAGAAAATGAGAGTCCTTTCAATCTAAATTATGAATTACAAGGAAAGGGGATGTGAATACAATGCCAGTATTTCACGTCAAGAAAGCCTCAGATTACACCATCATGGTACATTACGCCGGGGCTGCGGCAGGCACAGGCCGGACGAATCCAGCCGCCAGCCATTGCTCAAAGTCCTTGTGGGACACGGAGACCGGCTCCTGCTTAGGCAAGTCCAGGAAACGATACAGAATAGTCTCCGCCCACAACGGCAAACTTCCACCCGCCTTGCAGCGTGTAGCGCTCTTCCTGAAAGATTGGAGCAGGACGGGCTTTAGATGGGCCGCTGGTGCGGCCTGTGCCCTCCGCGCAGCCTTGGCAATCAGGCACATGGCGGCGGTCTCCACCACGGCGCTGCTCAGGATGTTCAAGGGCGAGGGCGTGCTGAAGTCCAGTAGGCCGCGAAAGGCCGCGTCTGTCAGGTACGGAGCGAGGTCAATCCCGCAGCGTGAGAGCAGCATGGTGCCCACGCTGCGGTTGGCCTTGCCCCCCCTGTACCGGGCGGTTTCCACGTCTTGGCCGCCCAAGTACAGGCAATGGTGGCAGTTGTTGAGAAGGGTCATAGGCCGGAGCCAGGCCGAGAATCCGCTGCATCCGCTCCCACTGCTCCGCCTTGGGGAAAAAATAGGAGGCGGGGGTGTTCCCCCAGGTTTGGAGGATTTTGGGCAGTATGGCAGGGTCGGCGCAGCCCAGTTCCCCCAGGCTTTGCAGCCGGCCCCATAAAGATATTGGATGGATGGCGGCACACTCCTTTCAAGTATAGTTAACGCAGTCCAAAAGCGGTAACACCTCTTTTGGACTTAGCGGCACGGGTGTACCCGCGCCGCTCTGCTTGAAAATCGGTAAATTTACATTTGTGATAATATCAATTTTTGCTGCGACATGTGTTCTCTTGTTAATTAACTATGTTGCTGTAACCTATTGTGTGAGAAATTTGCAGTTATTTACGGCATTGGTGCTTGTCGTTCCAATCATATGTATTGCTGCCATTTCCTTCATCATAGGGTATCGGATAAAATGGAATTGGAAATATGGAATCTGCATAGCACTTATTCTTACTCTTATATCATGGGGAACAAGCCAGATTATTGTACTTGTGGCAGGAAATGACTTGAGTAGTATAGAAGAAAGTGAATTACCAGATAATTCCCCAAAAACTCCAAATGATGAACTAATGGATGAACTATACGACGAATTGGATAAAAAGGCATATGAGTATATGCTTGAACAGGGACTTATTTCAGAGGGCGAGGAAATATATGGTGGTGATAAAACCATTGGAGGCGAAAGTTCAGAGAACGCAAAGGAAAAGGGAAATATAGATGACATTGAAATAGCAAGTACAGAAATGTATGTAGGTATCCAAAAATCCGATCCCGTTACAGAACTGATAGGCAATATCATTACTTTTCTGATTGCCTATGGATTAAGTTATGCAGGGTACAAAGTTAGCAGAAGAAAAGCAAGAAAAATAGTCTGATTATGTATGTAAATAGAAAAAAGACAGAATGGGTGCGCTGTCCTGCTTGTGGCAGCAAAACCCGTAATAGAATTAGAGAGGATACCATTTTGAAAAACTATCCTCTTTACTGCCCGAAATGCAGGCAGGAAAACCGTTGTCCGCAGAATGATGTTGGACAAGCTGAAACCTTCCCTTACACTGCTGTCGGAAGAAGAACGGAAGCTCATACAACAGCATTTCTATGAGGGCAAATCGCAGGTTGAGTTAAGCCGTATCTATGGGATTAACCAGTCCAGCGTCAGCAGGCACATCATGAAAATCCTGCAAAAGCTCAAAAAACTTTTGGAAAATTAAATTTTCCGTGCATAGCCCCCTCATTTTTTCCTTTGGAAAAGTGAGGGGGCTTTTCTATGGGCTTCCCGCAGCTCCTTGACAACTGAATACCCATTCACCAAATACATTCTCTTTGTGATTGTGATGAGCAAAAGCGTGTGCAGCGGTACGCCATGACCTGCCGAAAAAGCAGAAGCGATGAAAGGTGGTGAGCGGAAATTACCGACTCAAAATATCGGGCAGCCCCCGATTTCGCCATGACCCACAAAGAGGACAATGATACTCCCGTCCAGTCACAGTCCGAGCGGTAGCCAATCCGCCGCAGGCAATGAGGGCGGCTCTGTCAGACCGACAGTTGGGGTGCGATTCCCGTGGCGTCAGTTCGCTGCTGACCGTTTGGTGACTTCCCTTGCGTAAACACGCATCCGCATTTCGGGGTGTCGGGGACAAATAGAAATGCTCCTATCATATCAAGCCAGATGCAGGGCGGTCTATGGAAACAGGGCTTTGTTTTGATGCCCCGCCGACCTTAAACACTCCTTTGTATCTGGCTGCTACATAGGCAGGAATCTCCTGCCTAAATCCAGATAGGAGGTCAAACACATAATGGAAAGGACTATCAAGCGTGGGGACACCTTCTACGCAGACCTAAATCCCATTGTCGGCTCGGAGCAGGACGGCAGACGACCCGTACTCATCGTTTCTAACGACATAGGGAACACCCACAGCCCCACCGTCATCATTGTGCCAATCACGAGCCGAGTGCATACAAAGGCAAAGCTGCCCACACATACCGAGGTAGGCAGCTTCGAGGGGCTTGACAAGAACTCCCTCATCCTTGCAGAGCAAATCCGCACCATAGACAAGCGGAGGTTAGAGAACTACATCGGCAGGCTCCCCGAAAGCATCCTGCCAAAGCTCAACCGCTCCCTCGCCGTCAGCATAGACCTGGCGGCAAAGGCGGCGGCAACAGAACAGCAACCCTAAGTGATGCTTGTGCCTACTCCGCACAGGCTTATTTTTTTGACAGGAGGTTTTATGAACTACGCAGAGGTTCCCATCTGGGAGAAATACACCCTCACCATCGAGGAAGCTGCAAAGTATTTCCGCATCGGGGAAAAGAAGCTCCGCCAGTTAGCGGACGAACACCCCAACGCCAACTGGCTGATTATGAACGGAAACCGTGTGCAGATTAAGCGGAAGCAGTTTGAAAAAATGATTGATTCTATGGAAGTCATATAGTTGCAACGAGCTGAAATATCGGTATAATAGAGGTATGTCGTATCAAGGCTCGTTCCAGAACGGAAAGGAGCTTCACACTATGTCAGAAAAGAGACGTGACAACAAAGGACGGATACTGAGGACTGGAGAGAGCCAGAGAAAAGACGGGAGATACGCATACAAATATATAGACGCACTCGGCAAGCCGCAGTTTGTGTACTCATGGAAACTGGTAGCCACAGACAAGACCCCTGCGGGCAAGCGGGAGCTTCCTGCTCTGAGGGACAAGATAAAGGAAATCAGCAGGGACTTGGAGGACGGCATCGACACCATCGGCAAGAAAATGACCGTATGCCAGCTCTACGCAAAGCAGAATGGACTTCGGAAGAATGTAAAGCACGGCACGAAAAAAGGGCGTGACTACCTCATGGGCTTGTTGCAGGATGACCCTTTCGGCATGAAAAGCATTGATGTCGTGAAGCAGTCGGACGCAAAGGAATGGGCGATACGGATGAGCGAGAAAGGTTTCGCTTTCCAGACCATCAGCAATTTCAAACGCTCCCTCAAGGCGGCGTTCTACACCGCCATCGAGGATGACTGCATCCGCAAGAACCCCTTTAACTTCGCCCTTGATACGGTCATCGAGGACGACAGGGAACGCAAGGCGGCATTAACAGCGAAGCAGGAAGAAAGCCTTTTGGCATTCATGGAGCAGGATACGGTATATAGGAAATACCGTGACGAGGTAATCATCCTGCTCGGCACTGGACTTAGAATTTCAGAGTTTTGTGGTCTGACCACAGCTCTGGACTTCAAAAACCGCCAAATCAATGTAGACCATCAGCTTTTGCGGGATGCCGACATCGGCTACTATATCGAAACGCCAAAGACCAAGAACGGCATACGGCAGATTCCCATGAGCGAGGAAGTCTACCAAGCGTTGAAGCGTGTGCTGAAGAATCGGGGCAATGCCGCCCCGTTCAGTGTAGAGGGCTATAAAAACTTCCTGTTCCTCAAAAATGACGGGATGCCCAAGGTGTCAGCGAACTACGACAGTATGCTGAAAGGGCTTGTAAAGAAGTACAACAAGCAGAACAAAGAGCAGCTTCCGAACATCACGCCCCACATCCTCAGACACACGTTCTGCACACGGTTAGCAAATGCAGGCATGAACCCCAAGGCGTTGCAGTATATCATGGGACACGCCAACATCACGATGACGCTGAACTATTACGCCCATGCGACCTACGATTCCGCAAAGGCAGAAATGGAGCGTCTGGCGGCATAGGCAGGACGAGTTTTTACTACTTTCGTACTACCTTTGAGAGCGAAAACCTAAAAACTTTTAAGAGTATATGTGAGCTTCCCCCGACAGTAAAAATGCCGCGAACCCTTGAAAAATCAAGACTTAGCGGCATTTAAGAACTTATAAAGAGATAGTCAAAAATCCCTTTGGATTTTTGAGAGGAACATTATATAATTCGGAAAAAAAATCGTTAAATACGTTGCGGATTGGCGTAAAATCGTCCGTTCCTCTGGCGCTGTCCACCCCGTCATTGACAGCGATGAAGCGTACATCGTAGCTTGGAAAAACGATCTCCGTATACCGGCCCACCTGCAAGTAGTCGCGCCCGAAACGGCTCATGTCTTTGACAATCCAGGTGCCAACCAAGCCCTGCTCCACCAAGGCAAGTCCCTCCTGGACACCGGGGCGATTGAAGTTCGTCCCGGTGTACCCGTCATCTACCAGCACCCTGGTATTCGTGAAACCGTGGGAAGCGGCGTAGCTGCTGAGGATGCTTCTCTGATTCGCAATCGAGTTTGACTCCCCATCCACCAAATCCTCGTTGCTCAAACGGCAGTACAAAATCGTGATTTTCTGCTGATCCACGTTGTCTTCCCTTTTCTTCTGTGGGTCAGCTGACAGTACCATAGTGCATGGCTCTATGATAGCATGATCTTCCCGTTTTGTCGACATCAAACCGCCCCCTTATCTGAAAAAATCAGGCGGCGCATCATGCCGGGGAGCGGTTCATCCCCGGCGCACTCCGTCTCAATGATATACCAGGTGTTACCGATTTTGCGCGTCACTTTGCAGGAGAAGGGGTTTCTCAGCCCATGCTCTCTGTACCAGTCCTCAATAAAATCGGCGGGCGCATCGAACATCGGCTCATAGCAGGCGCACAGGTCAATGGGTTCGTACACATAGTTTTCAAAATCGTTCAATAAAGTACCTCCATAATTCGTAGTCTGTTGGGTCAGTCAACCTTGCGCCTGACCCACTGAATGTCGTAGCCCAGCGCATCGACTACCTCCTGCATGGTCATCCCCTGGCGCACAATGTACGCCTTGATCTCGTTCCTCATATCGGATTTCAAAGTTTTTTCCTCACTTTCTGATGAATTTGATGTTGTGTTCCGAAAACCACTTTTACGGAATGATGAGGATTTTCGCAGTTGTAATTTCCGCTCAGATTTGCTATGATGAAACCCAGGTCATAAGGGGCCTATATCCACTTCACGGCTTTACATGACCTCTGCCGGAACAGTGGATTTCCTCGCTTTTTCGTAGAGGGGCTACACGGTTCGGTAAATCACCAACAGGTGTAATCCGTTCACTGCTGAACAACCTTTTTCACGAAAATCACAAGGATTAAATTGCACCCAGCTTTTTAGGGACAGGCCAGCGTGACCGCCTATAAAAAAGATAAAGGCAAACGCAAAACTATCCGTACATACGTACATCAGTACAGAGACGGTCTGCCGTGTACGCCTGTACGCACGTACAGATAATTTCATTTCTTTTTTATAAAGCAGTTGGTCTTATTAAAACCTCAATTCCCAGGTGGCCCCGACACCGCTTGCCGCTGCCGATATACACGTTGTTAGTCGCCTCCAGCCGGTAGGCATCGGCGTTCTGGGCAATAAAGCCGGAAAAGCTCTTGGGGGAAAGCGGGTTCTCGGCGTTGTCCTCGCACCAGACCTTATAGGCGGCGTAGAGGTCACGGGTAGCGGCCTCGCTGTCCGCTTTGAACTGGACATAGCCATTAGAGGTCAGGAAATCCACAATGTTGTTGGCCTCCCGGACCACAACAGAGATATTCTCCCTGGCCCGGTCACTGATGGTGAACCGATAATTGTTTACCAGCAGGCGGTGAAGCCCATCCAGACACCAGAGAAATATCCCCTCGCGCTCGTTGATCAGCTTTTCAGAGAGGAACGGGTCATCCGTCCGCCCTGCCGGTCTGTCCCTCGTAGTCAAAACAATCTGGCGGCGAAAGAAACCATCAGACCTGTCATGGAGGGCGGTCAAGGCCCCGTTGCCGAAGCAGAGGAACCGCACATAAAGCTGGCTCTGATAGCTCTGGACGCCCTTGCGCTCCATATCCATCTTGCACTCCGAGGTCACGATGGATTTGATATAGTTGGTCTTGGGCAGGGCGCTCATGTCCATGTCATCGTCCACCATCAGCAGCTTGCTTTCCAGGTCGGCGCGGCTGAACCGATTGTTCTCCACTTTCTGGATGCTGGTGGTGTTCATGCTGTCTCCGAAGATGGAGCGCATCACCAGCCCGATCCGGCTCTTGCCCTCGCCGCCTTTGCCAATGAGCATCAGCATCTTCTGGCCTTTGGTGGTGGGGAGCAGGCAGTAGCCCAGGTACTCCTGCAAAGTGGGGATGTCCTCCGGGTACAGCAACTCCGACAGGAACCGAAGCCACTTCTCTGGCGGCGGCGTATCAGGGCGATAGTTGACGGTCAGGCGGTTGTTGCAGTAGGGGCAGAAGGATTCGAACCCTCGGCACGCGGTTTTGGAGAACGGTAATAACAATTTTATCTCATTTCAAGGAGTTTTACCAATTGTTATGAGATACTGGAAAATGGCTTAAAACCTGGGCTTTTGACACTTTTCAATTCCAACTGCCGTTCTGAATCTGCAAATTTCCTGCACATCTGATAGAAAAATTGATAGATAAAAACAAAAAACTTGATAGAAGGCTTCCAACACGCTTTTACCTGATTTTAATAATTAGATATTGCCTGTGCCCTGATAACAGCCATTATCAGGGCTTTTTTATGCAGTTTTATCCATAAAGGAGATGATCTCATGGGCAAATTTGAACTGGAATATATGTGTCCCCGGCCTGCTAAAGGCTACCGCTATCTGTCTGTTCCAAAAGAACTTCTGGAGAACCCGATTTTCTCCAGGCTTGACTATGGAGCAATTATCTTGTTCGCCAAAATGCTGGAAAGAGCCAGTTTATCCGCCCAGCATGAGGATAAATTCACAGATGAAAGCGGGAGGCTTTTCATCATTTACACGGTCGAACAGATGGAAAAAGACCTACAGCGTTCACACCCAACGGTAATCAAATTCACGAAACAATTAGCTGATATTGGGCTGATTAAAAAAGTACACCAAGGCCAGGGGAAGCCAACGAGAATTTACATAAAGGATTTCACTTCCGTGGATTCTGACGGTCAAAAGCCGCTGGTGGTTAACGTCCGCAAGTCAGAAGATTTGATTTCCAGTAGTCAAGAAACTGAACTTCTGGACGTTAAAAATCTTTCATCTATAGAACTTAATAATAAAGAACTTGAGAATAAAGACCTTCTTCCTTCCTGCCTTCCAGAAGACGGGGAGAGTGAAGGCAAGGAAATATAGAAAGGGGGAATCTCTCATTTATGTCCGCAATTTTTGTTTACTCAGCATGAATATGGACGTCATTTTAGCGCAGTTTGCGAAGAAAATAGGCCCGAAGGGCCAAAAATTCTGAGCGCCGAAAAAACGGCGTTCAGAGCACGAGCCAGCATCGCATTTGTGCAGACCCTTGTGCGGACAAGTGTGCAGACAAATGCCCGGACAAGGGAGAATCCCTTGCAACCCTTAAAATTGAAAATGAGAGGATGATTTTTTGGAAAGACAAAGAAAGTTTGACATGAGATTGAACGAGAAGGACTTCAAGCTGTTAGAACGCCGGGCGCGAAAATGCGGGCTGAGCAAGTCCGCTTACATACGGCAGCTGTTCCACGGCTACAAGCCCAGGGAAACCCCGCCCGCTGACTACCACGCCATGAGGCGAGAACTGTGTGAGATTGGCAATAATCTGAACCAGGTCGCGTTTATGGCCAACGCCACAGGGCTGGTGGATGAGGCCGCATACTATAAGAACGTGGTATGGCTGCGGGATGCTATCCAGCGCATTGAGAACGCGGTAGCAGGTGATGGTTTGGAGGGGAATTCGCAGACAACTGAATAACAAAAAAGCACTGACGCGCGGAAACGGCCCAGTGCTTTTTTGTTTGCCTGCTTTCGTGTAAACTCATGGGAAAGGGAGTGTGAAAAAATGAACATATACGGCTACATCCGGGTTTCCAGCACAGAACAGAACGAGGACAGGCAGCAAATCGCCATGGACAGGCTGGCAGTGCCCCGGAAGAACATCTATCTGGATAAGCAGTCCGGCAAGGATTTTGCGCGGCCCAACTATATGAAAATGGTAAAAAAGCTGCGCCGGAACGACCTGCTCTACATAAAAAGCATCGACCGGCTGGGCCGCAATTACAAAGAAGTCCAAGAGCAGTGGCGCATCCTCACCAAAGAAAAAGGCGTTGACATCTGCGTAATAGACATGCCGCTGCTGGACACCCGCACGGCAAAAGACCTGATGGGGACCTTTATTGCCGACCTAGTGCTGCAAATCCTCTCCTTTGTGGCGGAAAGCGAGCGGGACAACATCCGCCAGCGCCAGGCCGAGGGAATCGCTGCCGCTAAAGCCAGAGGGGTACGCTTTGGCAGGCCGCCCCGGCCCTTGCCGGAGAATTTCTGGGCTGTCCGCTGCGCGTGGAAGCGGAAGGAACTCACCCTGCACCAAGCCGCGCAAGCCTGCGGGATGCCCGACACAACCTTCTATGACACGGTGAAAAGGACTGATATGGATGAAAGCAATCCGCAAAAATAAAGGCACTTCGGAAATGTACAAATAACCGATGGGCTTTTTGGTGCCCTATTTTGTGTCTTACATCATGAGTATCGGCATATTTGCAAAAAAGATAAGCCCAAATCCGAAAAAACTTCACTTCGTAAACCTGTAAATTTACGGTTTGCGAGGGGAGTGACAGCCCGTGTCTGTACTCAATTTCGATGCCATCGGCGGCATAGGAAGCCGCCCGCTTTCGCAGCAGGAGATGGAGGAAAAGCTCCGGCTGCACCTTCATGACCTGGCAGAAGAAATCGTCTTGGATTTAAACGAGCAGGCCCCTGCCAACAGCCAGGAATTGCTCAGCGCTTTCGTTTCCGAGCTTTTCCTTTCCGCTACCAAACAGGCCATCCGCGAGGAACGACGCAAAAAGCAGGCCGAGGGCATCGCCAAGGCAAAAGCCAAAGGAGTCAGCTTTGGGAGGAAATCCAAGCCGCTGCCCGACAATTTCGAGGAGGCCCGGCAGCTGTGGCTTAAGCGGGAGTTGAATCTGAAAGACGCCGCTAAGCATTGCGGCTTGCCGGAAAGCACTTTTTACGACGCCGTGCGCAGGCTGGGGGAGCCGGTCAGCGTAAACCATCGTAAGCCGCTGCCGGAGAATTTCGAGGAATCCCGCAGGTTGTGGCGCAGCCACAAATTGAAGATGAAAGAAGCGGCAGAGCGCTGCGGCATGGCCGCCACCACGTTTTATGACGCGGTGCGGCGGGTGGAGAACGCGGAGGTTCGCGACTAAACAAATTGGGAAGGAGCCCAACATGTTATCTTTACGATTAAAATCTGGTGAATATTTAACCATCGGCGAGGACATCACCGTGCAGGTCTTCCAAGACCGGGGCAATTCCATTGAGGTCGCCATAGACGCGCCGCGGGATTTGCCTATCCTGCGCGGCAAGCTGTTCGAGCAAACAGGTAGCCGCCCAGAGGGGCTTCACGACAGTGATTATAAACGTGCGTCGGAACAGCGGCGCAACGCGAAGCGATAGATAATTTTGGTTTCTGCCGATTCCGGAATCGGTTGAAATATACAGCGCATCCGACAGAACCGATCACTCTGGCAAAATGCGCAAAACCCCACGATGAACGTGGGCCAGTCCAAAACGCAAAAAATAATTTTAAGGAGACAAAATTATGCGTATTCAACACAACATTATGGCGATGAACGCTTATCGCAACTACAACACCAACACTTCCGCTCTGTCCAAGAACCTGGAAAAGCTCAGCTCCGGCTACAAAATCAACCGCGCCGGTGACGACGCCGCTGGCCTGGCTATTTCCGAGAAGATGCGTGCCCAGATCACCGGCTTGAACGCTGCTTCCAAGAACGTGAAGGACGGCATCAGCCTGGTGAAGACCGCTGAAGGCGCCATGCAGGAAATCCAGGACATGCTCAACCGCATGGATTACCTGGCTACCCAGTCTGCCAACGGCACTTACGACAACGACGTTGACCGTAAGAACCTGCAAAAAGAAGTGGACGCCCTGAAGACCGAAATCAACCGTATTGCCGACAGCGCCAACTTCAACGGCATCAAGCTGCTGGACGGCTCTCTGGCTGGCAGTGGCACTATGGCGGCACAGAAACAAACTTTGGTTGACGCCGCTCACAACCAGCTTCACACGAAGGGCGTCACGGAACAGGAGCCTGGCTTTACAATTGACATCTCTCAGATTTTTGATGGTTTGACAGCGGCGAGTCAAATTAACGCTAACGGTACATTTACCATCAATGTGAAAGTCGGCGGCGCTACTATTGCGCTTACAGCAACGGCTAGTGCTACGATAGCAAAGGGTGCGCAAATTAAAGCATCTATGGTTACTCTGTCTGCAACGGCTACTGCGGTGACGATTGGCAGCGTTGACTTCGATATTGCAGGTGCTAGTACTGGAATAATAAGCTTCGCTTATAAGGCCTCTGGCACCAATAATGCGGCAAACGGTGTAGTGGACTTCCAGTCGTCTATGGATGTCACGGCATCTATAGTCGGCGACGCGACTCTTGGCGCCGACAAATACTTTACCTGCAAAACGCAGAATGTCCAGGATGGCGTTAAGGGGACTCCGGACAAAATGGCCCATGCACAGTTCCAATTGACTGAAGACATGGTGAAGCAGATGATAGCCGGCGGTAAGCTGACCATTGGAACTGTCACATTAGAAGTGGACAAAACTAAAAATGTTGCCAGTTCTGCCAGCGGCAAAATCGGCATCAAGGATTTGATCGACTCTGATGGCAACTTCAAAAGCGACGCAAAAAATTTAAACGCTTTTGCGGACGCAATCACCAGGGCAGGCACTAACTCTGCTTTCCATATTTCTGCTGGCGCAGACAATATAATCGACCTGCATGAGAAAGCTGGTTTTTACAGCAGTACTGACACGGCTAAACAGTTGGACAGCAATGCGAAGATTGACGCCCTTGTGTATATGAGCACCGGCGGCGGCGCGGCTGGCTCCTTGACCCTGCAGATCGGCGACACCAGCGACCCCTACAACCAGCTGAGCGTGAAGATTGGTGACATGCACACTTCCGGCATGAACATCGACAGTGTGGATATCAGCAGCATCACGGGTGCCCAGAATTCCATCAAGACCATCCGCGATGCCATCAACTACGTTTCCGGTGTCCGCGGCGACCTGGGCGCAACCCAGAACCGTTTGGAGCACACCGCCAACAACCTGAGCGTCATGGCCGAGAACATCCAGGACGCCGAGTCCACCATCCGCGACACCGACGTTGCCGAGGAAATGATGGCTTACACCAAGAACAACATCCTCATCCAGAGCGCGCAGGCCATGCTGGCCCAGGCCAATGCTGTGCCCCAGGGCGTACTGCAGCTCCTCGGCTAATTGTTGTTCTGACGCAAATTTACCCACGCACGAACCGAGGGGGCGGGCAGGTGCCCGTCCCCTTTTTGTGTGGGGTTATGAGAGGGAACCCTATGAAACCTATCGAGATTGCACAACGGCTTGCGCAATTAAATGAACCGGAAAGCGCCGTACGGGCCTACAAGATGGCCCTGGAAGAGAGCGTCGGCGCAGACCCCACCACCGAGATGGAGGCCGCGGCCTACATCCTGCAGTTTGGAAAAGGGGAAGATTATAAGTTTTCCTACACGATTTTTAGAGATTTATACAACCGCGGCGTCTTCCGCGACAACATTTTAGAGATTATGGACGAGGCCTTTTACACGCCCAACCTGCGGGTAATGAAGTCCCGCTATGACCGGAACTGCAAGTATTTATCAAAATATCCCTACATTTTCCGCAGCGATTTCCCCAAATTTGAAGACCTGCCCCTGCGCTTTTACCCCTATGACGATACCAGCTACACGCCCTACGATGTACAAGAAAAGCGTTTTGGAGACTACATCAACTTCCGTGACACAGTAATCGCACACAATTTCTTTCATGATTTAGAAAACCCCATCTTCGCTGAAGATGTTTTTTCCCAATATGAGCTGGAATACCTGCGGGACAACGTCCGCAAAAGCGAGGACGTAGCCCGGGAGAACCATGTATATTTATACTACAGCAGCTGGCCGGTTTTCTGCTCCTACCTGGCCTGCTTAAACTTAAAACCCTTGTTGGACAGCCGGAAATTCGTGTTTTTATTTGAGGACGAAAAAAGCCAATACCCCATCGATTTCAAAGAGAGGTTCGGCATCGACTACAGCCAGATGACCCTGCAGCCCGTGCGCATCCGCGAGGTGACGCGGCTGATCTGGCACACCCAGCTGTCCACCCACAACGGCGGCGACTTCTTCAACGAAATCTTCGACGCACATCCCAACCTGCTATGTATGCCCTCCATGATGATGGATAATGTAGAAAGCAAAATTGAGGACGTTCGTAAAGGATTTGCCAAAATAGGAAGCCTAAAGGAAGCTCTGAAATTGGTCAACGGCTGTTCGCCTCGCATGATAGAAGAAATATATAACATGAAGGATCGCACCGATAAAGATATTTTTGTGGCCTTGTTTATGGAAAGTGAAATGGCCGCAGCCGGATTGGATAAGGCGGCGCGGATTGTACCAGCCGTGTTCTTTCAGCCCCACTTCTCTAATATATCCTATTCGTTGTCTGTAGATGAAAAAGATCGTGCAGTCTTATATGCGGCAAACTATGAAATCGTGCGCAAATCTCCATTGTTCCAGAATTTCAAATATATCAAAGCTTTCACGCCTATGCGCCGGTTTACCACAAGCCATGGCGCCACTGTAAAATTTATGTATAACTCTGCCCTGAAAAGCCAAAAAGAGTTTGAAAAGAACCCAGAAGAAAAGAAGTCTGTTGTCAGCGATGCAGTGTTTGAGCGAGTGCTTAACCGCAGTTTCATGATAGACCCAGAGGATAGGCTGTACCATGATAGTGTGTTGGTGCGGTTTGAAGATGGGAAATTGAATCCAAAGGCCACCTTTACGGCGCTGGCCGCTTTTCTAGATTTGCCTTATACGGAGAGTATGACGTACTGTTCAGAGTACGGGAAAAGTACATATGGAGATGATGAAAGTACAAGAACATTGGAGGGTATATATGGCAAGCGAGTATATGGCTTTGATACGCAGACTTTATATCGAACCTATGATGATTATGTGAACGACAACGAGCGGAAATTTATTGAATACTTTCTGCGGGATGCTTACGAATATTACGGGTATGATTTTAATTATTATGATGACATGATAGTAGATGAACAGATAGTAAAAAAATGGATTAATGGATTTGATACAGTAAACTACTATATCCGCGAAAGCTGGAGAGCTATTTTCCGTGATGCTAAGGTCTCCAAAGATAACCACCCTGTTACAGATGAAATTGAAAAGAACGTGCAGGAGCGGATGTTGGAGAATTATATGGACAGTTTGCAGGAAAAGCGTAGTAAGAATGTAGATGTTTTGATGAAAGGGCTGCGCTTTGTCAACAAGAATGGCCAACCGCTGTACATGATGCCCAAGCTGGAGCTGGACCCCGCGCTGCTGGAAGCGCCGGTTTACCATTAAGGAGAAGACGACGCATGGAAAAAGGCACAGTTTACTTTTTTACAGGGCTCGCAGGGGCGGGCAAGACTACCATTGGCGGGATGTTTTACAGAAAGCTGAAAGAGATAAAACCGGATGCTGTCTTGTTTGATGGCGATGCGATGCGGAAAAGTGAGAACACCACAGCAGAGAAGGACTATTCTACGGAGGCCCGGAGGAACGGGGCATATGAAATGTTCCGACGATGTAAAAAAGTGGCGGATCAAGGCATTGACTGTGTTTATTGCGGCATTGCCATGTATGGGGATGTGCGGGCCTGGTGCCGGGAAAATATCGAAAACTACCGGGAAATCTATATAAAGGTCGGCATGGAAACATTATACAAACGCAACCAGAAAGGGCTTTATTCCCCAGGCGCAAAACAGGTTGTTGGTGTGGATCTGCCGTGGGATGAGCCACAGACGCCTGATGTAGTGATAGAAAATGACAAAGAAGAAACGCCTGAAATAATTGTAGAAGGACTTTTGCAGAAGTTATACATAATTGGGAGGAAATAAGGTGAAATTCTATTTTAATGAAAGCAAAGTTTGGAGCAGGAAAAAGGAAAGTGTATATCAAGAAATAAATAGTTCCCAACTGCCCTTAGTGTTAATAGGAAAGCAAAGCACGATTGATAAAAGATTTCTGCAAAACCTAACAGTCCCCGTGGAGTATGTTTGCAGTAACACTCCCTCTACCTGGGGAACAACTTGGTGGGGGAAAAGAGTTATCAGCCCCAACGATTTACCAAACCTTTATGCGGCATATAACGCGTTGATTATCATCCAAAATCATGCGCAAACATTGACAACGCAATTGAAAGGCTTATCTATCCCGCCGCAAAATATTTATACATTGGATATGTATTTTGACTGTGATGATAATTCTTCCTATTTTGTTGGGGCGAGGGATGACCTGGAAAGGGTTTACTCTTCCTTGCAGGATGAAAAATCGCGTGATACCTATGAGGCTATGGTGCATTATAGAGTGAACCATGACCCGGAAATTATTAAAGATATCATTTTGCCGATTCGTGAGCAATATTTTCCACAAAAACTTGGGGGTTTCACTTTTTTGCATGACCATGAGATTTTTGCTGATGCAGGCGCATATACGGGTGACAGCATTCGAGATTTCATAGGGGCGACCGAAGGCAAATATGAAAAAATATATGCCTTTGAACCTGACCCCATAAGCTATTCGAAGCTTAGGGATAACACTCACGGCTTGGACAAAGTGCATTGTTTTAACCTTGGCGTGGGTGGCAAAAAAGATATTTTACACTTTAATTCATTGGGAAACATGGGTTCCCGGATTGATGAAAATGGAAATACGATCGTAAATGTTGATTCCCTTGATGATATTTTCGATGGGCAACCAGTAACATATATCAAAATGGATATAGAAGGTATGGAATGTCTGGCTTTGCAGGGTGCAGCGAAAACTATCAAGACTCATAAGCCTAAACTGGCGATTTGTATTTACCACTCTGACCACGATGTGGTAGAGGTTCCAAAATTGATTTTGGAGTTGAATCCAGATTATAAACTTTACATCCGGCAATATGCAAATTCTGCTGCCGACACAGTTTGTTACGCCATATAAGGCAGAAGGAAGACAAAATGAACATAGCTTTGATTATAGCTGGCGGTGTCGGCGCGAGAATGAATCAGGACATACCCAAACAGTTTTTGAATGTATATGATAAACCCGTAATCATTTATACACTGGAGGCCTTTCAGAACCATCCCAATATTGATGCCATCGAGGTGGTATGCCTAGAAGGCTGGCATGACATTTTGCGGGCCTATGCCAAGCAGTTTGGTATCACGAAAATAGAGAACATTGTCAACGGCGGTCCAAATGGGCAGGATTCTATCCGCAATGGTTTGTATGACCTGGCAACACGGCATAATTCCCCAGAGGATATCGTTCTGATACATGACGCCATCCGTCCCATGGTAAGTGCGGACATTATATCGGATAACATCCGTGTTTGCCGGAAGTACGGCAATGCTATAACGGTTGTACCCTGTACCTCCGTCATGCTGAAGACCGAGGATTCCCTGTCGGCAGTCGACCAAGTGCCAAGGGATAACCTTAAGACAACCCAAACACCGCAGACTTTTTTCCTAAACGAGATTTTGGATGTGCACAAAGAGGCCACTGCGAAAGGTATTTCCAACTCCATTGCCTCCTGTTCCTTGTACGTGGAGTTGGGGCGGAAAGTGTATCTGTCCATAGGATCTGAGAAGAACTTGAAGCTGACCACTACTGAGGACATCGATATTTTTATGGCGCTGCTGCACACAAAGCGGCCCGATTGGCTGCGGCAGTAATCAAACAAGGAGGAAGGCTTATGAAAATCGCTATAGGCAGCGACCGCAGAGGGTTGGAATACAAGACGAGGCTTATCCAATACCTGGAAAAAGCCGGGCATGAGATTGAAGACGTGGGGACCCATGAGGCTGTCCCCTGTGACAGCCCCGTGTTCGCTTCAAAAGTGGGGGCCCTGGTAGCGGCTGGAAAGTGCCGGTACGGGGTATTGATTTGCGCTACCGGGACAGGCATGGTCATGGCCGCCAACAAGGTTAAAGGCGTCTTGTGCGGCATGGGGTATGATGACGAGGTGACAAGGCTTATGCGGGAGCATAACGACGCAAATGTCATCGCTTTTGGCCAAAACCACATGGCCTATGAGGAGGTGGAACGGCGGGTAGGCATTTTCCTGCAGGCTGAGTTTGCCGGCCTGCACCATGCGCTGCGGGTAAAACAGATTAAGGACATGGAAGAGGGGAAGCCCATCGAGCAATCCCCCATTATCAACAAAAATTGGGTATAAAATGCCACCATAAAGGAGTTGCCGCCATGTACTTGGAAAAAATAGAAAGCCCGTCCGATGTAAAAAAGCTGGCTATAGCCGAGCTGGAAGAGCTGGCAAAAGAAATGCGCCAAGCCCTCATTACAAAAATCAGCCAATGCGGGGGCCATTTGGCTTCCAACCTTGGCACAGTAGAGTTGACCATAGCCCTTCACTATGTATTCGATTCGCCCACAGATAAGATCGTTTTTGACGTATCCCATCAAAGCTACTGCCATAAAATGCTGACCGGGCGGAACCTTGCCTACCTTGACCCCTGCTCTTATAATACTGTGACTGGCTTTACAAATCCCGCGGAGAGCCGTCACGATTTATTCCACGTGGGCCACACCTCCACATCCATCAGCCTGGCCTGCGGCTTGGCAAAGGCGAGGGATTTGCACGGCGGAAAAGAAAACGTCATTGCTGTAATCGGGGACGGCTCTTTGGATGGCGGCGAAGCCTTTGAAGGGTTAAATTTTGCCAGTGAGTTGGATAGAGGAATCATTGTTATTGTTAATGATAATGATACGTCCATTGACAAAAATGTTGGAAGTTTAAGCCACCATCTGCGGGAACTGGAAAGGCTGGGAAATGGTGCGAAGGAAAACTTTTTCCGCACTTTGGGATTTGAGTATTCCCTGGTAGAAAAGGGGCATTGTATTGACCGGATCATTGAATCGCTTCAAAAAGTAAAAGGCATGGACCGCTCTGTGGTCGTCCATGTCAAAACACAAAAAGGAAAAGGATATGTCCCGGCAGAACAAGACACTGAAAGCTGGCACTGGGCGCGCCCGTTTGACATAGAAACAGGGAAATGCACCCGGCTGGGGCCAACAGAAAACTATGGGAACATTGCAGGAGAATTTCTATTGCAAAAAATAGGGAGAGACCCCCAGGTAGTTATGGTAGCAGCTGCAACAGCACTTTGTGCGGGGTTTAATGAAAAGCGCCGGAAAAAGGCTGGGAAGCAGTATGTCGATGTTGGCATAGCGGAACAGCACGCAATATCCATGATAGCAGGCATAGCGCAAAATGGTGGAAAACCTATTTTCGCAACCCATTCTACTTTCTACCAGCGTGCTTATGATCAGATTGAGCAGGAGCTTTGCATCAACCGCTGCCCAGCTACCATGATTGTCACCCATGCGTCTGTTTTGGGGCACACCAATGTTACCCATGTGGGCTTGCTGGACATGGCCCTGCTGGGAAATATCCCTGGCTTGACTTACCTGGCCCCCACCAATAAAGAAGAGTATATGGCCATGCTGGATTGGAGCATCGAACAGCGGCAGGGCCCAGTGGCGATCCGGGTGCCGTGGCATGGTGTATTCCATACATCCGAGCTGGTAGATACAGATTACAGCCAAGTGCAGTATAGAGTTACCCAGCGGGGGAACCAAGTGGCTATACTGGCTTTGGGTGGGTTTTATCAGTTGGGAGAATCTGTAGCCGCTTTGTTGGAAGAACGCACGGATATACGGCCAACGCTGATTAACCCACGCTTCATTACAGGGCTGGACGCTGAAACCTTGGCCAGCTTGGAAGAAGGTCATGACCTGGTTGTCACGCTGGAAGACGGCATTTTGAGCGGTGGGTTTGGCTCGAAAATCGCACAATTTTATGGGACGAGCCCTATAAAAGTGCTGTGTAAGGGTTTTGGCATGGACATCCCCGTGAGCTATAGCCCGGCAGCTCTGATGGAAAGAGACAGACTGACAAAGGAACAGATCGTTGAGGATATAACCGGTTTGTTGGACAGATAGAGAGGAGAAACTCATGCATATTACGGAGATAGAGCGCCGTGAGATTCTGCGCTATATGGAAATGTTCGACTTTCGGGAAAATTTGCAGGACAAGACGTTTCTCATCACAGGCGCGGGCGGGCTTATTGGTACTGGCATTATGAAGTGGATACTGTTGGAGAATGAACTGCATGGCTGCAACGCAAATATCATTGCGTCTACACGAAACCCAGGAAAAAACAGCCAGTACATAACATACTGTACCTTTGGCGAAGAAGAGGACGCTGTGGCAGGGTATAAACTAGACTATCTCATTCATGCGGCTTCCCCTACTACAGGCAATTTTCATAAGGATTATCCACTTGACACTTTTCATGTAAATGTAGATGGTATGGAAAAAATGCTTAGCCTAGCGGCGAGGGAGCGGACAAGTGTTCTTTATATGTCATCAGAAGAGGTTTATGGTCTCCCCAAAACAGAACTTCCTGTCAAAGAAGATGATATCGGCGCAATTGACAGCCTGAAATTAAGAAGCTGCTATCCATTGGCCAAAAAGGTCTGCGAATTTTTATGTTATGTTGCAGCGGAAAAATCGTGCATAGATGCCAAAATTATTAGATTGTCTACTATCCAAGGGTTATTTCAAAAGTGGACATGGGGCAATGTGTCCAATGAAATTTTGAACTGTATAGTTGAGGGCGCTGACTTACACATGAAATCAGACGGCATGACAAAAAAGTGCGTTCTCTATTCCCTGGACGCTATTGCGGCCATTTTTACGGTTCTTTTCAAGGGGAAAAAGGGCCATGCCTATAACGCCACCAACCCAGACACTTTTATGACTGTAAAGGATATGGCCAATACTCTTTTTGCCAAATTTGCCCCAGAACGTAAGATTATTTTCGACCAGGCGGTCGATACAGCCGCCATGGGCTTCTTGCCTCGTCGAAAGCTTCAGCAGGATATCAGTAAAATCAGACAGTTGGGGTGGGAGCCTAAGACCAGTCTGGAAGAGATTTATCAGATTGACATTGACCGGCTGAAATCTTTTCATTCGGCCTAACGTCAGCACTGATAATGGAATAGAGAAACGATACAACCTATAAACGGGCAAACGGAGAGTCTACGAGAAATCCAGTAAAGATTGTCAAGCGCCGTACAAGTCAAGGCAGTTATGGTATTACCATGGCTGCATCGACTTTGTGCGGCGTTTTTGCTTGCCCTAAAATATAGATGTCACTTCTGCTACTACCCCAAAGAGGGGTACAAAAACAGCCAAAAGTACCCCTACAAGGACGTTTTCAAGGGGCATGATGTCTGTTAAAATTATCTTGTCCTGTCTGGATGACATCACACCCTGAACTACTAGCTCCGCTTTTCGTGGAAAAAGCGGAGCTACAAGAGCCTAAAAAATCTCATGCCATTATGCTAAAATTATATCGTTGAACAAAGCTTGTGAAGCGAACCTTGAAAACAGAACAGGCACTCATCAGGCACATTCCTGTGTGTACGCCAAAAGCAAAGCCGAACAATTTGGAGCGCCATGACACCCAAAGGGGCGAGCGACAAATCCAACTGCAAAGGGCGGGCTGCTCCCGCCTAGGCGACGACAGCACACAGGGTCAAAGATACTTACGTAACTCGCGGCCCGGCCACAAAGAAAGCGGGGAGGTGCAACACCTATGGAGCGGTTTCGCAGACCGCCGCCTGATGATTTCTGCAGATTCCCGGGTGCCGCTAGGAATCAAAAAAGACAAAAAACGGAGGGAGGATAGCTTATGCGTATCCCCATTAACAATATCAAGCTGAACCCCGGCAGGCGCACAACCGAACCAGAGGACGTAGAAAACCTGGCTAAAAGTATAGCTGAATTGGGCCTGCTAAACCCTATCACCATCAACCAGGACAACACCCTTATAGCTGGCCGTCACCGTCTGGAAGCAGCCAAGCTGCTGGGCTGGACAGAAATCGAATGTATTGTTAGGGATTTACAGGGCTTGCAGGCCGAGCTTGCCGAGATAGACGAGAACTTTGTGCGCAAAAATCTGTCTATTATTGACTTTGGCAACCTGCTTCTACGCCGCAAAGAGATTTACGAAATTCTTCACCCGGAAACCAAACAGGGTATGCGCAATGGGCAAACCGCTAAAAACGAAAATTCTTCGGTTTTAAAGGCGAAATCCTTTGCGCAGGACGCCGCTGATAAATTGGGGGTGTCCTCCCGAACCGTGGAAATACAGATACAGACAGCCAAAAACCTGACCCCGACTACAAAAGAAATCATTCGCGATTCGCATACGAAAGTCACCAAAACGAACGCCCTCAAACTCTCCCGCCTGGAACCAGAACAGCAGGAGGACGCTGCCACGCAGCTAGTGACCGGAGAGATAAACTCTGTAGACGAGTACAAGCCCTACTCCGTAGGAAACAAAATCTATCACACTTTTGAGGAATCTGTGGCCGACCTCAAAAATCCAGACAAGGACTGCTCCTGCACCCCAGATATGTTTTTAATTGCCCTGGACG
The DNA here is from genome assembly GCF_034334985.1 of Acutalibacter intestini. NCBI lineage: Bacteria > Bacillati > Bacillota > Clostridia > Eubacteriales > Acutalibacteraceae > Acutalibacter > Acutalibacter intestini. The sequence continues at coordinate 45,390 of NZ_JAWXXL010000027.1, forward strand.
GCCTGATTGACAATTTTCATAGGGATTTCGCCTGGTACGACGAACCGGAGTGCGTAGCGATCTTCCCACAAATTTCGGAAAAACAATTTGAATTCGTGAAAAAAAGAGTAGCCACCGTGACTTCTGCTTTGGAGGGCTTGGTGGAGAAAATAGAACAGAGTTTGCAGAGTGAATCGTGATATAAAAAGGAGGGAGATGCCATGAATAACACGATGTTTTCCGGTTATTCAGATGTGATAACCGTTGATGACCTGCAATCCATGCTCCACATCGGCAGGAATGCCGCTTATGGCCTGCTACAAAGCGGGGCCATTGCCACGATACGGGTAGGCAAAAAGTATATCATCCCCAAAGCCAGCGTGATCGATTTCTTGGGCTTGAATACAGGCGCAAAACCTGCTACAATGAGTCTATCAGGTAAAGCGCGTGTGAGCCTCGAAAGGAGCAAATAAATGGCAATCACGGGCTTTGTAACAACAAAAGGCGGCAAATATTATGCCGTGTTGAACCTCTATGACGAAAGCGGAAAGCGCAGGCCGAAGTGGTTCTCTACTGATCTGCCCCAGCGTGGGAACAAGCGCAACGCAGAGAAGATTTTGCACGATTTGATAGATGAGTGGGAAGGAAAGAATGTGCCCTACTGCCAACTGACCTTTGCGGGCTATTTGGAGCGCTGGGTCAAGCGGGCAGGGGTGAACATCAAACCCAACACCTACCGAACCTATCAGGCCATGGTGGCAAACCACATTGTGCCGTATTTCAAAGAGCACCCGGTTCTCCTGCAGGAGTTAAAACCCACTGATTTGGACGCTTACTATCAGTCCAAGCAGCAACCGGGGAGCAAGCAGAACGGCAAGGGTACGCTGTCAGCCATGTCTATCCGGCACCATCATCAGGTGATTTCCAAGGCCCTGAGCGACGCCATACACGATGGCCTGATCCAGTTTAACCCAGCCAGTGCGGCGAGAAAGCCCAAAGTGGAGCGCTACAATGCCAGTTTCTTAAACCCGTCTGAAATAGACACTATGCTGGCCCTGTTCATCGGGAATGTGGTGGAGCTGCCGGTCAATTTATGCGCTGTGTATGGCTTCAGGCGCAGCGAGGTACTGGGACTGAAGTGGGAGCATATCGACTTTGAGAACCGCACCATAACAGTCACGGAGACGCTCCAGCAGGGCGCAAACGGCGATTATGTGGACACACCTAAGACTAACAGCAGCTACCGCACCCTGCCCATGACGGACAGCGTGTACGCTCTCCTAAAGGCTCAAAAACACCATCAGGAGCGCCTGCAAGGGGCCTTGGGTGCCGGGTACATACAGAATGACTATGTATGCACCTGGCCCGACGGAAACGTGATATCGCCCAACTATCTGACCCGCACCTTCCACAACATCATCGCCAAAAGTAGCCTGCCGAACATACGCCTGCATGACCTCCGTCACAGCGCGGCCAGCAATCTTCTGAACATGGGCTTCTCCATTGTCCAAGTGCAACAATGGCTGGGCCACGGCAGTGCCTCCACCACGCTAAACTTTTATGCCCATGTCGATAAAAATTCTAAGCTGGACATGGCGGCAGCTATGGAAAAAGCGCTGAATCAACCGCATGCGACGCTGTAGGTGTGATAGAAAAATGATAGAAAGCCCCGAAACTGCTGATAGAAAGAAAAAAGAAAAAGCCCGGAACCCGCATGATTCCTGGCTTTTTTGTGAACGCACGACCAAAAAGATATTTTCGCCCAATCGGTGTGCGTATCTGAACTCTCACGTTAGTTTGGTATCGTCTGCTCAACCTCCAACCCTCCCACAAATATTACCTTAATCCTTTCCTTCGACTCCACCACCACGCACTCCAGCACCTGCCGTACCAGTCTGTCATCATACATCATTGGATGATTCTCCAGCCCATCCAGGATAGTAAAAATTTCATCCAGCCGGGACTCTGCATTCTCCTTTTCCTGCTGTGCATTGTCAAGTTGAGCCAACTGTTGCTCCAAGCTGTTTTTCTCAGC
>NZ_JAWXXL010000028.1:0-43960 GCF_034334985.1 Acutalibacter intestini
TTTTGCGCCCTCCCTTGATTTTCCGGCCTGTTTATGGTAAAAAAATAAATGCGTCCGGATCGTTCCGCGCCCCTTCGGGCGGGTTCGTGTCCTTTCGCATTTAATATTACAACTTACATAAAAAGCCGGTGAATAGGGTCCTTTTCGCGCGGCGGCAGCGGCACAGGCTAAGCTGCTTATAATTATAGCATCTTTCCGACTGTTTGTACAGAGGAGCTTCTGGGTTTTTACGGGCCCTAGAAAAAGAAAAATACGCGCGTATTTTTCTCAAGCTGCCGAGGCCAGCTTGAATGCGCTACGGTAAACCGCTGAAGGGAGGAAAGTCTTTTGAACACACTTTTGATTGGCGGCGGCGGCCGGCTGATGGACGCCATGATTGACCGTATGACCAAAAGCGGCGACCGGATTTACCTACTGACCGGTAGCCGGGAACGAGCCCGAAATTACAAGCGGGTATTTGAGCGCTATAATTTCACCTATGAAGATGACAGCGTAAAGGACGTTTTTGAAAGTGTTAAGCCGGACCTAGTGGTGTTTTTGGGCGCGTATGACAGTAACTTTGACTGGGCAAACCCCCGCCAAGAGTCGGTGCGCTATACCGCGGCGCTGGTGAATTTGCTTTCAGCCCACGCTATGACCCAAAAGGGGCGTTTTGTCTATCTCTCCTCTCAGGAGATTTACAGCGGCTCTTATGGCGGGTTTATCCGGGAGGAGGAGGCCGCTACACCCCGGGGCTTTCGGGCCCTGGCCCTGGCCCAGGGAGAGGAGATCTGCGAGAATTACCGAAAAAACCAAGGGCTGGATATTCTTACCCTGCGCCTGGACCATTTGTACTATGTGCCGCAAAAGGGGGTGCTCCAGCGAGACCCCGTGTTTCGCATGTGCCTGGAGGCTCTAAAGACCGGCGCCATTTCTGCTAACGACCGCAATGTTTTTTCTATGCTGTATTTAAACGATGGTGTGGAGTTGGCCTATAAGGTAATGTCTGATCCCACCCCTTCCCGGCAGGTCTATAATATCTCCTCTATGGAGGTGATCAGCGAGATGCAGCTGGCCGCGGAGCTGGCGGAAAAAATAGACGGGGGTGTGGATATTGCCAACAATTCCGTGGGTGAGCACAGGCGGATTGTCCTAGACAGCGGCCGCTTTCAGCGGGATTATGAGCAGAAGATTTTTACAGACTATAAGTCCGGCGGCGAAAAAGTGGCCAAGTTTATGTGTCGTCACCGGGATTCTTTTATTGGTGTGGGGGATACGGGCGGAGGCGCGATGGGGCGACTGCTCCACAGCATAAAAGCAGGGTTTTTGCGGCTGTTGCCCTTTATTGAGGCCTTAATCTGTTTCTTTCCCTTTATGATTTTAAACAACCAGGCGGCTGGCAGCGAGTACTTTAGTAAGCTGGACTTTCTTCTGCTGTACGTCCTGCTTTTCGCAGTGGTCCATGGGCAGCAGCAGGCTATCTTCGCGGCGCTTTTGGCGGTAGTAGGGTACTTTTTAGGGCAAATATATTCCCGCTCCGGCTTTGAGGTGCTTTTGGACCCCAACACGTATGTGTGGGTGGCCCAACTGTTCATTTTAGGCATGGTGGTGGGTTATATGCACGACCGGCTGAAGGCGGTGAGGGCAGAGGACCTGGAGGAAATCGACTACCTAATGGGCAAGCTGGAGGACATTTCGGAAATAAATGACAGTAACGTGCGTACGGTGCAGAGCTTCGAAGCACAGGTGGTGAACCAGAAAGATAGCTTGGGGAAGGTGTATCAGATCACCTCGGGCCTGGAACAGTACGCCCCAGAGGAAGTGCTGTTCTATGCGGCTCAGGTGCTGGGCCGGCTGATGAACAGTCGGGACGCCGCCATTTACACCGTCTCCAACGGGGACTACGCCCGGTTGTTTTCTTCTACTTCCCAGGACGCTCGAAAATTGGGGGGCTCCATTAAGTACACGGCCATGGGGATGATGTATGACGACCTGAAGGCCCACCGGATCTATATCAATAGAAACATGGAGGGAGATTATCCCCTGTTTGCCTGCGGCGTGTATGCGGAAGATTCCCTTCAGCTCATCCTGATGGTGTGGGGGATCCCTTGGCAGCGCATGACCTTGGCCGAGGCCAACCGGCTGGACATTACTGGCCGGCTGATTCAGGATGCTCTGGTGCGGGCCAACCGGTATCTGGATGCCATGCGGGAAAAGCGCTATGTGGGTGATTCGGGCCTTATGGCCGCGGAGGCCTTTGAGCATTTGGTAAAGGCGTTTTTCGAAGCCAGGGACAAAGGCCTGACCGAGTGCGTTCTGCTGGAGATTCCCACCAAGGGGAAGAGTCATCTGGAGATTGCCGGGCTGGTAGAAAAAAATATCCGCCGTTCGGACTACATAGGCCAAATGCAGGACGGCAAGCTGTACGCTCTTTTATGCAATACCGATGAGGACGGAGCCATGAGGGTGATCTGGCGGTTCAAAGAGGCGGGCTATAAGACCCATATTGTAAGGGAGGCGGCAGTATGACCTGGGAAGAGATGGTGTTTCTGGGGGTGGTGTTCTTAAACACCTTGGTGGCTCTGGGCTATCTGCTGTTGGGCTGCCTGGTGATGGTGCCTGTACGCACCTCTCGGGAAAGGCGAGAGGGTGTAGAAGTGATCCATGATAAGCGCATGAATTATTTCCTGCGCTTTTTCGTCATGTTGCTATGTCCTGTCATTGGGCCCCTATTCTTTTTAGGGTCGCATTTATTTTGCCTGCTGTTTTATGGGGTGGAGCCGGACCTGGAGGACGTGGAGTTTGATAAAAAGCGGGTGAGAAGCTACTTGAAAGCGGACGAAAACCGCCAGCGCGGCATTGTTCCCCTAGAAGAGGCGGCTTTGGTCAGTGACAAGAGAGATCTGCGCCAGGTGATGCTAAACACCATTAAGGGAAATGTGGACGGTTCTTTGGCGGCGATTGCTCTGGTACTGAACGTGGAGGACTCGGAGTCCTCTCATTACGCTGCGGCGGTTTTAAGCGATAAGCTAGACGAGTTTCGTACCACCTGCCAGAAGAAGCTAAAGGAACTGGAGGAAGAGGAGACCGGAGACATTCGCGGCGAGAAAGACTTAATAGGCTATATGAACAGCGTACTGTGCCAGCAGGTGTTTACCAGTCTGGAGCAGCGCCGCTATGTCCAAATCATGGAGCGGGTGGCGGCCAGCTTTTTTGTGAAGGACAAGGAAGGATTTCCAGCTTGGCAGTACGAGTGCCTTTGCCTGCGGCTTATGGAGTGCGGCGAGCTGGAAGGCGCCGAAAAGTGGTCTGCCCGTCTGTGGGAGCAGTACCCAGGGGAGCTTTCAGCCTATACAGTTCGGTTAAAGCTGTACTTTACGATGAAAAATCGAGAGGCCTTTTTTAGTACCCTACAGGCCCTGCGGCACTCTGACGTGGTGCTGGACAGCGAGACCCTGGAGCTTGTGCGCACATTCAGTTAGGAGGTGAAGCGCCAGTGATTTCTAAAAGAAACTATTTTTCCATCTCTATACTGATGCTTGTGGTGCTGTTTATGTTCCAGTTTACCTATGCCGCCAGGGACGCCTTGAATGATTATCAGACCAACCGTTTTGCGATAGAGGCCGGTGAGCTGCCCAGCGGCAGCGAGGCCTTTAATCCAGAAGTTGGGTCTGTTGGTACGCAAAGCCAAAGGGACTATGTTTTGTGTATAGGAGATAGAGAGAGCCCTGTGGGGCGCACGGCATATGCCTGGGCCCAGTATAGCAAGCAGGGGGTAGCCTTTTATCAGGACGCGGCGTCCTGCCAGGAAGCGGACGGCCATATGGTAGTGATCGATTCAAAACAAGTGAATTGGACAGAGTTCGGTGAGGTCGAGGCGCTTTCATCCCTGGTGGAACGGGGGGTGGACCTAGTCTTTTGTGGTCTGCCAGAGCCAGAGGTCATTGCCGCTGATCAAGCCTTACGCCGCTTACTGGGAATCCGGCGGGTGGTGGAGGAAGGTGTCGCTCTGAAGGGGATCCGGATTTATAAGGGCTTTTTGTTGGGGGGAGAGGCGGTTTACCAGGCCGGGACTCCCGAAGAGGAGAAAAAGCAGGACCTGGAGCTAGAAGTTCCCTGGTACGGCCTGGGGGCGGGCACTGCCGTGTACATGCAGGGCATTCCCGCAGAGGAGCCGGAAGATGAGGCGGAGCAGAACCCCGCCATCCTTTGGAGCAAAAGTACTGGCAGCGGCTATGTATTTGTGGTCAATGGGGGCTATATGGAGGATGCCGTGGGGATTGGACTGCTCTCGGCCTTTTCAGCCCAAGCCTCGCCCTATATGTTGTACCCAGTGGTAAATGCCCAGACCCTGGTGGTGGCCAACTACCCGGGACTCTCTGACGAGAACCCAGAGGTGATAGACGCTCTCTACAGCCAGAACATGACGGGATTTTTGCGGGACCTAGTTTGGCCAGACCTGGGCGCAGTATATGAACAAAATCATCTGGGCGTTACCTATATGATGTCTCCCCAGTATGACTATACGGACGACAGTTTGCCCCAGGCCGAGAGCTTCACCTATTATATGCGGCAGATTAACGAGCAGCATGGCGAGGCGGGTCTTTCTACCGTGAATTTTTCTGGTACGGACCTGATGGAAAAGTGGGAGGCTGATCAGGAATTTATGGGCTTTCAGGCGCCTGACTACCGGTTTACCAGTCTTTTCGCCGGCAGTGTCGGGCTAGAGAGCCTGCTGGCCACTTGTGATCAGCAGGAGATGCTGGGGTGTGTGCGCACCGTGGTGGCCGAATATACTGGTGGCAGTGATATTTTTGGCTATTTAAACAGTCAAGTTACCTGGCAGCGGGTGGTAGCCGACGGCATGGACCACACCTACCTGGGAGATTTCCGGGTGCGCTGCCTAGAAACGGCTCTGGCCTATACCAGCGTTTTGGCGGACGTAGGCGAAAGCGTTTACCCAGAGGACCAAAGCAACCCCCGGTGGACCCAGCGGGTGAGAGGCTTAGGCCGGGACCTGCGGCATTACTGGAGGGCGTACGACGCTTTCGATGGACTCACTACCGCCCAGACAGACAGCCGGCTGCGAAATTTTCTCAACCTGAGCTATCAGGAAGAACGCCAGGGAGACGTCATCCACTTGAAAGTGGACGGCGGCGGAGAGGGCGCCTGGTTCATCCTGCGCACCCACCATGAGGAGATTGCCGGCCTAGAGGGCGGCAGCTTTGAAAAGTTGGAAGAGGACGCTTTTCTGATCCGAACTCAGAGCTCGGAGCTGACGGTGACTCTCAAGGCAGCGGCAGAGCGGCGGTATCAATTTTAAGGGAAAGGGGGGAAACCTATGCGGATCTGTTTAGTGGTAGAGGGGAGTTACCCTTATGTGGTGGGAGGTGTGTCCAGTTGGGTGCACAGTATGATACGGGCTTTTCCAGACAGAGAGTTCGTCATTTTGGCCGTGGTGGCCAGCCGGGCCCTGCGGGGGCGCTTTGTATATGAACTACCCGAAAACGTAAAGCAGGTGCACGAGGTCTATTTGGACGATGCGGACTATACCAAGCGCCGCCTGCGGCCTCTGCGTATGGATAAAACCCAGTTCCGGGCCCTGCGGGGCCTGTTGCTAGATCAGAATGTGGACTGGGAGACCCTTATCAATATGGCCCAGGCCCCGGGCTTCTCCCTGAACGCCCTGCTGATGGGGGAGGACTTTCTGAACGCGGTAAAAGACTGCTACCGGCTGAACTACAGCCAGATGGTCTTTACAGACTTTTTGTGGATGATGCGCTCCATCTACCTGCCCTTCTTCTTTACGCTGAAAATGAAGGTGCCAAAGGCGGACCTGTACCACTGCGTATGCACTGGCTACGCGGGGGTGCTGGGCAGTATGGCCAAGTATCTGCACGGCGGGCGGCTGCTGATTTCCGAGCACGGCATCTACACCCGGGAACGGGAGGAGGAGCTGATTAAAGCAAAATGGGTACAGGGCATCTATAAAAATATCTGGATTGAGCAGTTTCGCAAGATGTCCCGTCTGGCGTATAATCGGGCGGACCTGGTCACCAGCCTGTATGAGCGCGCCCAAAGCCTGCAAATTGATCTAGAATGCCCAGAAGAAAAGACGATGGTTATCCCCAACGGTATCAATGTAGAGCGTTACCAAAATATCCCTGGGAAAAAGCCAGAGGATGCGGGCTTTATCAATGTGGGCGCGGTGCTGCGGGTAACGCCCATTAAGGATGTAAAAACCATGATACAGGCTTTTGGCTTTGCTTACGAGCGGGAGCCGAAGCTTAAGCTGTGGATTATGGGCCCTTGGGACGAGGACCCAGAGTATGCTCAGCAGTGCCGGGAACTGGTGGAGATCATGGGAATATCAGAGAGCGTTATTTTCACAGGCCGTATCGACGTGGCCGAGTATCTGGGCCGCATGGACATGACCATTCTTACCAGCATTAGCGAGGGCCAGCCCCTGACTATTTTAGAGGGCTTCGCTGCCAAAAAGCCCGCCATTGCCACAGATGTGGGAAACTGCAAGGGGCTTATCTTGGGAGAAAGCGACGACTTTGGCCCTGCGGGGGTGGTGACCCATGTGATGAATGTGGAGGAGATTGCCCAGGCTATCATCTTTTTGGCCCACCGGGAGGCGCTGCGTAAAGAGATGGGCGAGAACGGCTACCGGCGGGTAGTGAGCCGCTATAAAATTGAGGATCTGCGGAGGGCCTATGAAAAGCTGTACAACGACCTTTGTCAGGAGCCGGAAGAAGCGCCCCCGGTAAAGGCCGGCAAAAAAAGAAAGGGGGCGGGGTAGATGGCCGGTGTTGGTGTAAAACTGAATAAGCTGTTTGGCAAGCATACCATTGCCACCAACCTGGTGGGCTTTGTGTACAGTTCGGCCATTACTGTGGCCCCCATGTTCCTGGTGATTTTAGAAATTGTTATTGCTGGGTGGGTACTGGGGTTCAATCAGCTGGGCTTTGTTACCCGAGAGTTGTTCTCCTGCACAGTGCTGTACATATTCATTTTCTCCCTGCTTACAGCAGCCCCTTTTAACGCGGTGCTCTCTAAGTATATGGAGGACTGCATCTATGAGGAGCGCTTTCAAGACATCCTGCCTTGCTATTATTTGGGCCTTGCCATGAACATTGGCCTTAGCTGCCTGTTAGGGGTGCCTTTTTGTCTGTGGGAGCACTTTGTAGGCGGTGTGCGGGTGTTCTATGTTTTCACGGGGTTCTGTGGGTATATTGGGTTGGTGTTCACGTTCTATTCCATGCTGTACCTCTCAATTTGTAAGGATTACGGGCGTATTTCCTTGGATTTTCTTATTGGAATGCTAGAAGCTTTTCTATGCACCCTGTTTTTGCGTTATCTGCTGCACTGGAACATTACCGAGAGTATGCTCTTTGGGCTGATGACTGGCTTTTTTCTTACCGGCATCTTGGAATTTGGGGTGGTGAAACGGTACTTTTTGAAAAACAGCAACCGCTTCCGGCCAGTGTTCCAGTACTTCAAGAAATACTGGGCCCTGGTGGTCACCAACTTTATGTATATTTTGGGTCTGTATATTCACAATTTCGTGTTCTGGACCACTGACATGCGTCTGGTGCTGGTGGATACTTTTGTGTGCAACCAGCCCTATGACATGGCCTCGTGTTTGGCTATGTTTACCAATATCTCTGCCACGGTGATCTTTATTGCCCGGGTGGAAATGAATTTCCATGCCAAGTACAAGATCTATTCCGAGGCGGTCATTGGGGCCAAGCTGGCGGATATTGAAATTGCCAAGAGCAGGATGTTCCGGCAAATCTCCAGCGAGCTGATGAGCCTGGCGCGCATCCAGTTTATTGTCTCCACGGTAATCTACCTCATCGCCATTGTGGTGCTGCCGGGGGCGGGATATTCCGGCCTGACTCTGCGTATTTATCCTTGTCTGGCCGCTGGATACTTTATTGTGTTCATTATGTATGCGGTGATCCTTTTCCTGTATTATTATAACGATTTGCTGGGTGCCGTGTTTGCGACAGTGGGGTTTTGCATGGTCACCTTTTTGGGCAGCGTCCTGGCTACCCATCTGCCAGAGCTATGGTATGGCGTGGGGCTGGTGGCCGGGGCGTTTACAGGCTGGACCATTGGATATATCCGGCTGCGGAGCTGCGAAAAGAATCTGGACAAAACAATTTTCTGCACCGGCGTGCTGCTTAAACGGGTTATTGGCGACGAGCCCACCGGCCTGGTTTATGACCGGGACGCCCAAAAAGAAGGGGAAGAGGAAGCGGTACAGGCGCCTTGAGAAAGGAGAGGAAATGATGACAATTCCGATTACTCTACGGGTCACTATGGTGGTGGTGGGTATTCTTGTGCTGGGGGCTGCGTTTTGGTGCTTATCCAAACGGAAAATGACCGCCAATCTGACCGTAGTGTGGGAGTTTCTGGGCGCGGCCATGATCATTGTAGGGGCTGTGCCAGTGTTCTCCCGCTGGACCGCGATGCTGTCCGCCGGCACTGGCATTGCAGTCATTGGCATCTGTACGGTGGGCGTGCTGGGGGCCTTTCAGTTTGCTCTGCTGATTTCCAAGCTTTTAATGCGCAGCGACGAGCTGGCCGTACAGGTATCCCTGTTGCTGGAAGAAAACCGCCAGCTGGCCTTAAAGCTTGAGGAGCTGAAAAAACATGAAGAAGATTCTATTCGTAATCAATACCCTGAGCAGGGCCGGGGCGGAGACGGCCCTGTTGGCCTTGCTGAGGAAGCTGAGCGAAACGCGGGCTAAGGAAGAGCTTCAGCTGTATCTTTTTGTGCTTTTAGGGCAAGGGGAGCTGGCCAGTCAGCTCCCCTTGGGGGTCCAGCTGCTGAACAAGAGTTTTTGTAAAGAGTCCGTATTGACAAAAAAAGGTAGGCGGGCCCTGGCCAGAACCTCCCTTTCAGGTTTTTTCCGGGGTGGGGGCTTCTTCCGCAAAATGGCTTATACAGTTCGAACCCTGGCGGGAATGCTCCGCCGGGGCCGGGTGCAGACGGATAAGCTGCTGTGGCGGGTGATTTCGGACAGTGCCCCCCGCCTAGATATGGAGTTCGACCTGGCGGTGGCCTACATAGAGGGAGGCTCGGCCTACTATACAGCGGACCATGTTAAAGCCAAGACCAAGGCGACTTTTGTCCATATTGACTACCCCAGTGCTGGGTACACAAGAGACATGGACCAGGGCTGCTGGGCTGGCTTTCAAAAAATTTTCGCGGTATCAGAAGAAACCGCTCAGGCTTTCATTCAGTTTTACCCAGAGTACGCGGACCGGGTAGAGGTATTTCCAAACTTTGTGGACCAGCAGCTGATACGGGTCCGCAGCCGGGAGCCCGGTGGGTTTTCGGACGGCTACAAAGGCCTCCGGCTGCTGACCGTGGGACGGCTCACCCACCAGAAAGGGCTGGAGGTCTCGGTGGAGGCCATGGGACTTTTAAAAGACTGGGGTGTGGCCGCCCGATGGTACGTGCTGGGCGAGGGAGACCGCCGCCGGGCTCTGGAAGCAAAGATCGCCGCCTTGGGCCTTCAGAACGACTTTGTACTGCTGGGGGCAGTGGAAAATCCGTACCCCTATTACGCCCAGGCCCAGGTGTATGTGCACGCTACCCGGTTTGAGGGCAGGAGCATTGCCATACAGGAAGCGATGACCCTGGGGCTGCCTGTGGTGGCCTCGGACCGCAGCGGAAACCGGGAGCAGTTGGAGCCAGGGGTGGACGGTTTGCTATGCCCTCTGGAGCCACATGCCATTGCCAAGACCCTGCGGGATCTGCTGGCGGATGAAGAGAGGCGGCGGGCTCTGGGGGCAGCCGCTGCCGGGCGGCAGACCGGCGATGGACAGGAGCGGAGAATTTTACGGCTGTTGGAGGATAGAAAAGATGGCGAAGGAATTGCTGATCATTATTCCAGCCTATAATGAGGAGGCCAACATTGGCGGGGTGCTGGACGAGTTGGACCAGCTAGGCATGGACAGTGTGGCCGATGTGCTGGTGGTTAATGACGCCTCTACGGATGGAACCCAGCAGGTGGTCCGGGAAAAGGGACGCCAGGTGGTCACGCATGTTTTTAATCTTGGCTATGGCGAGGGATTGCAGACCGGCTACCACTTTGCGGTGCGGCAGGGGTATCGGTATGTAATCCAAATGGACGGAGACGGTCAGCACCCGGCCTGCAATATCCCGCCTATTCTGGAGAGACTGCGGTTCCGAGATCCAGACGGGCAGGGACCGGATATTGTACTGGGGTCCCGGTTTATACAGCGGAAAGAGGTAGACGCCGTTGGCCTGGGGAAGCGGATGGCCTTGCGGATGTTCCGAGGCGGCATTAAATTGGTTACCGGACGGTATATTGCAGACCCGACGACCGGCCTACAGGGATTAAACCGTAAGGCTTTTCACTTTTATGCCCAATACGGCCACTTCGACGATAAGTACCCGGATGCCAACATGATTATGCAAATGCTGCTGCTCCAGTTCCGTATAGAAGAAATTCCGGCAGTGATGCGGCCCAGAGTGGCGGGAAAGAGTATGCACTCAGGGCTGCGGCCGGTGTGGTACATGTTCCGTATGTGGGTTAGTGTGCTGGCAGTGGTGTTCCGTATCAAGGTGTTGAAGATCGACGCAGGGGCGGGGCTGCAAGATGTGGAAATTTAGAAGGTTCCGGCCGGCACGGCTGGCGGAAAGCATAGAGCCTCTGGATATTCCGGGGTGTGGATGGTACCAGGTTCATACCCTGCGGCTGGATTCAACCACGCCTTTGGAGCAGGAGATCTTTCCGGCCCAGGGCCAGCGGGTAGCTTTACTGATGATGGACATTGGGGCGTATCAGAACCAGGACATCCCACCTGGGGCTTTAGAGCGGGCAGAGGCGCTTTTGCGCGGGTTCCCGGATAAGGATCTGATTCTTCGGGTAGTGTATGATACCAAAGGCAGGGGACTGGAGCATGAGCCCGCCACCCTGGCCCAGATTCTGCGCCATATGGAGCAGCTGGGGCCGGTCATTAACCGGTGCCGGGAGAAAATTTTTCAGCTTCAGGGGATTTTTGTGGGAAGCTGGGGCGAAATGCATCAGTCAAAGTTTTTAGGGCGGCAGGCACAGCTGCTGGCCGCCCTAGACCAAGCCACCGGCAGACAGCTCTTTTTGGCAGTGCGTACTCCGGCCCAGTGGCGGGAAATGGTCTTGTGTAACAAAGACCTGGGCCAGCGGCTGGGGCTCTTTAATGATGGCATCTTTGGATCTCCCACAGACCTGGGCACTTATATGGACCGGGAGGCAGAGCTCTGCTGGCAGGAAGAAAATATGGGACTCGCGCCGGTTTGCGGCGAGGCGGTGCTGGGAGAGGAAAAGGTGGGTTACCGCCAAGCGGCCCTGGACCTGGCCCGAATGCGGCTGACCTGTCTAAACAGCGCTTATGATTCCCGCCAGCTGGGGCTTTGGCAGAGAGAAACTGTGGAAAAAGGGCCCTGGCGGGGCCTCTCGGGTCTAGACTATATTGGACGGCGGCTGGGATGCCGGTTTGTGGTGCGAAGGGCTCGACTGTGCAGGGAGAACCTGGAAATTACTGTGGAGAACTGCGGATTTAGCCGCCTGCACCTACCCGCCATCTGTACGCTGGGAGTAGAGCCGGTAGTGGGAGGAGGCTTACCGGTGGATATTCCAGTAGACGCTAACCCGAACAACTGGGCAGGGGGCGGGACCTTCAGGTTTTTGGCGCCGCTGAGTGCGGCGCTTCCCCCGGCCAGGCTGTTTCTGCGGGTCCGGCTGAAGCGGGACGGCGCGCTGGTTCCCTTTGCCAACCAGGGAGAAAAGGAAGAGGTGTTTTTTGGAGAATTGTTGTGACCGGCCGCGAAAACATGCAGAAATGGAGAGAAAAGCATGGCAACTGCCTATTGGGTATTTGAATATATAAAAGTGCTGCTGGGGTATGGAGCGCTGATGTACCTGTGGCCGCAAATTGTGTTTTTTAAGCATCTCAGGGGAAAAGGACTGCTGTATCGGTTTGCCTTTTGCACCACTGTGCAGCCGCTGGTGGTCAGTTCAGTGGTGCTGGGGTTGGGGCTGCTGCATATCCTCAACGCCTGGACTACAAATATTGTGATTTATGGGCTGCTGGCAGGGGCGGTTTTTCATCGGCTGCGTTTACAGGATAGACACCTGGACCGTGTCAGCCGTTTTTCCAAAGGCGCCCTGGGGGCCAAACAGCTGGCAGTGCGGGTCTGTGCAATTCTCTTAGAGCGGCTTAGGCAGTTGTGGCAAGGGCTAATGGAGGCCCACGGAAGCCGGCTAAGGGAATATATAGCTCTGGCTGTGCTGGTGGTATACGGGATGTTGTATTTTTCCTGGGGTTCCTTTCAAAACTTCTGTTATGGATGTGGAGACCAGTATGTGCACAGCCAGTGGGTTCATGAACTAAGCCAGGGCAATATCTTTTCCGCCGGTGTGTACCCCGAGGCCATGCACTGCTTTATTTACGGTATAGCCACTATATTTGGCATACGTCAGTACAGTGTAATCCTGCTGCTGCAAAATGTCCACATCGGGGCCACACTGATAGCGGCCTACTGTTTGATGCGGGAGATTTTCCGGTGGAAATATACAGGGTTTTTTGTACTCATGTTTTTCCTTACCATGCGGGTAAGCACGGTGAATGAAATATACGGCATGTCCCGGCTGCAATGGACCCTGCCCCAGGAGTTTGGCGGGCCGTCTCTGTTTTTGTGCGTATTATTCCTATTGCGATACATTAAGAGTGCCAGCCGGGCGGGGTTTACTTGGAAAGACCTGCGCCAGCTGCCAAAAGATGAAAATCTGCTGCTTTTCACCACAGCGCTGGCCGCCTCTAGCGCCATTCATTTTTACGTCACGATGATCGCGTTTTTTATCGGTATATCCGTGGCGCTTTGTCATATCAAAAAACTATTTACCAAGGAAAAGCTGCTTTCTCTGTCTGCTGCGGTTCTCTGCGGGATTTTTGTGGCAGTGCTGCCCATGGGGGTGGCTTTGGCCCAGGGGAAGCCCTTGCAGGGTTCTATGGGCTGGGCGATGAATATCATCAGCGGCCAGGATGCAGAATCTCTTGCACAGCTAGACCCGGAATTTGAGGAATTCGCCGGGAATGAGGAGGCCAAGGGCTTGGCGCGGCTGGTGGGGCCAGTAGCGAGAAGCCTGAATATTTTGAATCAGTATGGGTATCAGGAACTCTATCCTAAGGGCGGAACAATCTTTATAGGGTTTACAGTGGCTGCTGCCGTAGCTGTGGGAATATGGGCCATAAGTTTTCCGTTTTGGTGGAAAAAGTCAAAAGAACGGATAGAAAATGGAAAATTAAATCAAAATAGTTTCCAGGACCACTTGATTTTTGTCCTAGCATCTGTTATCTTTATGATATTGTACACAGCCCCGTACCTGGGCATTCCAGAGCTCATTGCAAGGGTGCGCCTTTGCTCCACAGAGCATTTGCTGCTTATTGCAGTGTGTTTTATTCTGTTCGATATGGCATTTTCCTTTTTAGCTTGCTGGGGAGAGCGGGCGGCGCTGAAAACGGTTTCGGCTTTATGCGGCTTTGGTATATGGCTGGCGGCTTTACAGCTGGGCTATTACCACGATTATCTTTTTGGCGAGTGCAGCCGATATAACGGTGCTGTGATGGTGACAGAGTCGATTTTGCAGACGCTGCCGGAGAATACCTATACAGTGGTGTCGCCTACGGATGAGCTGTACCATATAATTGACCGGGGATGGCACGAAGAACTTCTGGATTTTGTGCAAAAGGTGCAGGGAGACAACTATGTCTTACCTACCCAAAACATCTTTATCTTTGTGGAAAAAAAGCCCCTGCGCTATGGGCAGCGGCATTTTTATCAGGGCCCGGCATGGCTGGCAGCGGACGGTTCCAATGTTAATGAGAGCCACGGGGACCAGTATGAAACAGTAGCTCTATCAGAGGGGGATTCGGTAAAGGTTATGGAGTTGAAAAGGGGAAGCGACGAGGCATATCTTGAGGCGGAGTCCCGGGCCGCAGTGGAGAATGCGGCATATCAGTGGTGTCAGGAGTTTAAAAAATTATATCCCTATAATATGAATGTATACTACGAGGATGACAATTTTGTCTGCTATCATTTCCAACAGGAGGCCAGCGCACCCTATCAGCTGAGTTTATACGCATGAGAGACCGGGGGAGAAAAAGGTATCCAGAAGCCGCACTGGCGGCCATCCTGCTGTGCATGGCCGCTGTGGCAGTGACCGTGTGGTATTTATGTGGAACGGCTGAGGATAAAATTATCTGCTTCCCCCAGAAATTTGTGGAATCAGCCAAAGAGTTGAAAAACCCTGACCGGGGATTTTACAGGATTTCCACCTTTTGGATCAGCGACCAGCCGGGAGAGTATGCGCAACAGATTCAGGAGATCACTAAAGAAGAGCGAGACGCTTTGGTTTTGGTGGAGATCTGCCTGCAAGACTACCGGGACGGAGAGATTAGCCCAATGGGAATAGATAACATCCACGTCTTGTTCCGCAGCCTAATAGAGACAGGCAAAAGGCTGATCGTGCGGTTTCTATATGACTGGGATGGAGAAAATCTGGAGCATGAACCCGAGAGTATAAACGTCGTCCTGGGCCATATGGAGCAACTGGGGCCTGTTATTCTACAGTACCAGGAATATATATTCACCTTGCAGGGCGCGTTTGTAGGAAACTGGGGCGAGGGAAACGGTACCCGGTATAGTTCTAACGAGAATATGAGCCAGCTGATGGAGAAGCTATGCCAGGTGACCGAAGGAAGGGTGCCCCTGGCAGTGCGCACTCCAGCCCAGTGGCGAAGCATTACTAAAAGCCGCAGTCCTCTACAAAAAGACAGCCAGTGGGCCAAGCTGGGGTTGTTTAACGACGGGATTATGGGCAATGAGAGCGACTATGGCACCTATGGGAGTAATGATGGATCGGACCTTACCGCAGCCTGGACCAGCGACCTGGAACTAAGGTTTCAAGAGAGTCTATGTGGCTATGTCCTCAATGGCGGAGAGGTCATTATTGATAGCCCCCGCAATGACTTTGAGAGGGCCCTTGGACAGTTGAAAACCATGCATATCACGTACCTTAACCGGAATTATGACCAGGCGGTGTTAGATAAGTGGGCCAGGACCTCTTACCAAGGAGACGGCTGCTTTGCCGGTATGGACGGCAGGACCTATATCGAGCGGCATCTGGGCTATCGGCTGCTGATTGACTATGTGGAAATGGGATATGACCCAGGGACAAAATGGGTCTCTATTGATGTAAACCTGCGCAATGCGGGATTTGCCCCAATTTATTCTAAACCGGACCTGCTTTTGAACCTTTGGAACCAAGAGGAGGGTCGGCAATTTGTCTGCCGGGTTGATCAGTCGCTGCAAGCTCTTACAGGCGGAAACCGCGAGCAGGATACTGTGGCTGTTCACGCGGACATACTCTCCAGCGCCTTGGCACAGGGAGAGTACAGAGTTTATTTCAGTATGACGGACCCCTTGACAGGAAAGGCCGTGGAGTTGGCCAACGAAGGGGCCCCGGAGGAACTGGGCTGGTTTGTTGGGACCATCCAGGTGAAATAAAAGCGGAATTATTTCTTCTATTTTCAAACCAGGCGTAGAGTCAGTTAGAAAACTCCGAAACAGGGTCAGTTTTGCCCAGAAATGGTGGCTTCGGCGTTAAAAATCCTGGAAAGGCGCCAGCATTTCTTGCGTTTTTTCCCTGGAACCCACTTATTTCTGAGCAAAAATCCAGCATTTCTCCGATTTAAAAACAGACTCTAATGCAAAGCGGCAGGAAAGGCATAGTTCATCCCCCAAAAACGAACAATTCGTCCCCAGAATCCGCTGGGGGCGTTTTTTTGTGATGTAATCTTGGAAAACGGGCAGAAAATTTCTTCTGAAAAGGATGAGTTGCTAGGGAAGAGCAAGGCATAGTAGAATGTGTGATCGTGCGCAGTCTTTATGGCGGCGCTGGCTTGGCGGGTGTCAGGAGAAAATTGTGGTGATGATTGCCCGTACCTCGGGCTCTGTATAAGGAGGCGCCTTTTATTTGACCCGATGAGCCCACAGCCTCTTGGACCCTATTGCCGAGAAGGAAATTTAGGATTGTCAGAGACAAGACTGCCATCTACATCAGCCATCGGCTCACCGTGTGTCGGTTCCGTGGCGAGAGTTTGGTGTTCCACCAAGGGGAAAAAATCTTTTGAAGAACACAAGGGCAACTATAGCAAATAGTAGCTGGCCTGGGTCCAATGTTCTAGTGAGAAAAAATATGAATAATTAATATGAAAAGTAAAGGGTGCGGAGATATATCCCGCGGCTAGCGACCGGTTTTGTGGAGAAGGCACGAAACGATAGGGATAAAATTTGTGAAAAAAGAGTCTGGAAAACCTGAAGGTTTTCTGTTATAATTTAAACTCATGGAAAAAATTAGCAAAAAGAAAAGGAGGGAATGCCTGTGATCTTTGGCAGACATATTAACCGCTACTACATACGCTACGGCGGGGTACTGCTTTTGGGGCTGCTATCCCTGGTAGTGGTGGACTATTTCCAGCTGGAAATCCCCAATTTGTATCAGCTGGTCATTAACGGCCTAAACCAGGGGTATGTGGTGGTCGAGGGCCAAACCCTGCCCTTTGACATGGACTTTCTGCTGGACCGTATTTGTATGCCTATGGTAGGGGTTATTTTAGCCATTGTGACGGGGCGCTTTGTGTGGCGGCTGGCCTTTATGGGCTCGGCCATCCGGCTGGAGGCCGACCTGCGCAACCGCATGTTTGACAACGCCAAAAACCTGAGCCGGGAGTATTATCAGGTCAATAAGGTGGGCAACCTGATGAGCCTGTTTACCAACGACCTGGATACCGTGCAGGACTGCTTTGGCTGGGGCGTTCTGATGTTTTTCGATGCCCTTTTTATGGGCAGCCTGGCGGTCATTAAAATGTGGCAGATGAACGGCCTGCTTACCGTGCTCTCTATGATCCCCATGGCCATTCTGCTGGCTATGGCCACCATGGTGGGCAAGCGCATGATGAAAAAATGGGACATCCGCCAAGAGGCTTTCTCGAAACTATCGGATTTTGCCCAGGAAAGTTTTTCCGGCATCGCGGTGATCAAGGCTTTTGTGAAAGAATCTAAAGAGCTGTTGGCCTTTAAAAAGCTGAACCAGGAAAACGAGGTGGCCAATGTGGACCACACCAAGACCGTGGTGCTGTTCCGCATTTTTGTTTCACTGTTTATTGAGAGCGTCATCTGCGTCATCTTGGGTTACGGCGGCTTTTTGGTGTACCAGGGGGTGTTTAACGCTGGTCAGCTGGTGGAATTCATCGGCTATTTTAACGCGGTAATCTGGCCCATCATGGCTGTTAGTGAGCTCATTGACATGACCTCCCGGGGCCAGGCCTCTATGAACCGGGTCAGCGAGCTGCTGGACGCCAAGGTGACAGTCAAGGACCGGGACGGAGCCAAGCCCCTGGAGGCCATCCGAGGAGACATTGTGTTTAAAAACCTAAACTTTCGGTATCCAGATGGCGAGTTCAATGCCCTGGAGGATGTCTCCTTTAACATTCAGGCAGGGGAGAATGTGGGTCTAGTGGGCAAAACCGGCTCGGGTAAGACCACTCTGGTGGATCTGATCCTACGTACCTACAATGTGCCCGACGGCACGATTTTTGTAGACGGCCACGATGTTAATGATGTAACCATCCAGTCCCTGCGGGCGGGCTGCGCCTATGTGCCCCAGGATAACTTTCTGTTCTCAGACACCATAGAGCATAACATTGCTTTCGGCGTGGCAGAGGACCACCAGGAACCGGTGGCGGAGTACGCCAGGCTGGCTGATGTGGCGGGAGATGTCGAGCAGTTTCAGCAGGGGTATGAGACAGTGCTGGGCGAGCGGGGCGTAACGGTCTCCGGCGGGCAGAAGCAGCGCATCTCTATTGCCCGGGCGCTGATGAAGGACGCGCCTATTCTGATTCTGGATGACTCGGTCTCGGCGGTGGACACCAAGACCGAGCGGACCATTTTGGCAAACCTCCGGGCCACCCGGGCGGGTAAGACCACCATTTTGATCGCTCACCGCATTTCCACTATCGAACAAATGGACAAGGTCTTGTTTATTGACCAGGGCAGGTTGATAGCCGTAGGGACCCATACGGAGCTATATAATACCTGCCCGGAATACCAGCGGATGGTAGACCTGCAAAAGCTGGACGAGGAAGGGGGCGAGCACAATGCGTGAGTACCTGCCGATTCTGATTGTAGGAGCCATTATCGGAACCTTTGCATTGATTTTTACAGTGGCCTTTTTCACGGCCAAAAAGAAGAACCAGATGGTAGATGACCACCGGAACATGCCGGACCGGGAGATTGTGCGCCGGCTGATGGAGTACGCCAAGCCCTATAAGTGGCAGTTCATTATCGTGCTTTTGGTTATGTTCCTAGCAAATATTTACTCCGTGGTGTCGCCGCTGATTATCGGCCACATCGAAGAGACGGTGGTAGGGCAGTTTGAAATGTCCTATTTGCTCAAGATCATAGCGGGCTATGTGGCAATTCTGCTGGTGTCTTTGGCCTGCACCTACATCCAGGCCATGGTGCTGCAAAGGGTGGGGCAGAAGATCCTCTCCGCCATGCGCCAAGACGTGTTTACCCATATTGAGAGCCTCTCTCATGAGCAGCTGAACGATATTCCCGTGGGTAAGCTGGTCACCCGAGTCAGCAACGACCCCAACGCCATCTCCTTTATGTTCACCAATATCCTGGTCACGCTGATTCAGAATGTGATGATCGTGTTCGCCGTGCTGGCGGCCATGCTGATGCTCAACTACATGCTCACCCTGATGGTGCTGTGCTTTGTACCCTTCGTCATTCTGTTCACGGTGATTTTCCGCCGTTTCTCCCGCCGGGTACATCTAAAGGTAAACGACGCAACTACAGATGTGAACACTTATCTTTCCGAGAACCTGTCGGGGATCAAGATCACCCAAATCTTCAACCAGGAGGACCGAAAGATGCGGGACTTCCTGCAAAAAAGCAGGATGCTGCAAAGTGCCAAGCGTAGCCGGATGTTTGTGTTCGGCATCTTCCAGCCCATGGTGTATATGTTGTACATCTCCTCTGTGCTCTGTCTTTTGTATCTGGGGGGCAAGGGATATATCCAAAACCTTACCGTCTTTGGCCAGACCGTGACCAGCGGCGTGGTGGTTTCCTTTTATATGTATGTGTCAAAGTTCTTTAACCCCATTCAACAGCTGGCAGAACAGTTCGACATGCTGCAAAGGTCCTTTGCAGCGGCCGAGAAGATTTTCACCATTATGGATATGGAGCCCAAGGTGGTGGACCTGCCTGGGGCCAAGGACATAGACAGTGTCAAGGGCGAGATCGAGTTTCGGGACGTGTGGTTTGCCTATAATCCCGGCGAGTGGGTGCTAAAGGGCGTCAGCTTCCATATTATGCCCCGGCAGACCGTGGCTTTTGTAGGCTCTACCGGTTCGGGCAAGTCCACCATCCTTTCCTTGATCTGCCGGAACTACGACATCCAGAAGGGACAAATCCTCATTGACGGGGTGGATATTAGAAATATCACCCTGTCCTCTCTGCGCCGGCACTTTGGTCAGATGCTTCAGGATGTGTTCCTGTTTTCCGGCACCATCCGCAGCAATATCGTTTTGCGGGACGAATTTCCCAACCAGGACATCCGCAAGGCCTGCGAGTATGTAAACGCCGATAGCTTTATCTACCGGCTGGAAAACGGCTTGGACGAAGTGGTACGGGAGAGGGGCAACAACTTTTCCGCTGGACAGCGGCAGCTTTTGTCCTTTGCCCGGACTATTATCCACAAGCCCGCTGTGATGATTCTGGACGAGGCCACTGCCAATATTGACACGGAAACCGAGCTGCTGATTCAAGACTCGCTGGAGAAGATGAAGAACATTGGCACTATGCTGATTGTGGCTCACCGGCTCTCCACCATTCAGCACTCGGACAATATTATTCTGCTCTCGCACGGGAAGATTTTAGAGCAGGGTACCCACCAGGAGCTACTGCACCGGAAGGGCCGGTACTATCAACTGTATACCCTGCAGTACAATAAGGAACAGCTTCAAAAAGGATAATCTGCCAGGAGGAATTGATGTGCAAAAAAATCGGGACGCGACTTTGGATATGACCCAGGGTTCTCCGGCAAAACTACTGATTTTATTCGCAATCCCCATGTGGATTGGTGCGGTATTCCAGCTGATGTACAACATGGTAGATACCATTGTAGTGGGACGCTTTGTAAGTATCGACGCCCTAGCCGCTATTGGCGCGGCGGGGTCTACCAGTATGTTTATCATGCTGATGGGCAACGGCTTGACCAACGGTATTTCGGTGATTATCTCTCAGGCCGAGGGCGCCAAGCGCCAGGACCTGCTGAAGCGGGCGGTAACCCATGCGGTGTACTTGGTGCTGGCCGGAAGCCTGGTCTTGGGGCTGGCGTCCTTCTTTGGGGCCCGGCCCATGATGGAGCTGCTGGGTACACCGGACAACATCATTGGCCAGTCTGTGGCGTATATTCAGATCACTGGCGGGCTTAGCGCGGCCCTGTTTGCCTATAACGGCGTGTCCTCTGTGCTGCGTGCGGTGGGGGACTCGAAAACCCCCCTGTATTTCCTGATTTTCAGCTCTCTCTTAAATGTGGCCCTGGACCTGCTGTTTGTACTGGCTGTTCAAGGCGGCGTGGCTGGGGTGGCCTGGGCCACGGTAATCTCCCAGCTGGTTTCGGCGGTGTTGTGCGCCTGGTACATGCTGCGGCGGCACCCGCGCCTAAAGCCGGACGGGGATTCCTGGAAGTTTGACGGGGAGATGATCCGCCAGTACCTGCGCATTGGTCTGCCCATGTGCGCCCAAAGCCTGGTGCTGTGCGTGGGAATGTTCGTCATTACGGCAGTGATCAATTCCTTTGGCTCCGACATTGTGGCCGCTTATACTGTGGGTGGAAAGGTGGAGCAGCTGGCTACCGTATCCTTCTCCAATGTGGCGTTTTCCTTTTCCGTGTATGCTGGGCAGAATTTTGGAGCCAAGAAATATGGACGCATTGCAGAGGGCCTAAAGAAGGGCGTGTTAATTGTGGGAAGCCTGGCTTTGGTCTCCACGGCTATAATGATGATTTTTGCCCGTCCGCTGGCGTTGATTTTTATGGAGGAGCCCAGCGCCTATGTGTTGGAGGCTGCGGTGAGCATGATTCGTATTGAGGCGGCGCTGTATGTGGCCTTGGGAGCAATCTGGACCGTGAATTCCGCCCTGCGGGGCATTGGCGCGGTAAAGATCACCCTGGTCTCCAGTATTGTAGAGTTGGCTTCAAAAATTGGTATCTCCGTACTTTTGCCCTTGGCCATTGGTTATACGGGCATTTGGCTGGCGGCGCCCATTGGCTGGATGCTGGGACTGGTCCCCTCTATCATTTTTCTGCTGTGCTGGTTCCAAGCCCCGGAGACATTTGGAAAGTCTAGAAAGGAAAAAAGTTTGTATAATAAATAGAGGCGTGTAGGTTGGTTACAGGACTGTTTGTATTTTGGACGCGCAATGAGATCGTTTGCCCGCCTATCGTATGTGGAATTTCATGTGGAAGTGGTACATAGATTATAGGAAAGGAATCATTTTATGCCGCAGTTAAATAAGGGCGGAAAGTTTGTGTTCGGAAAGTCCCTAATTCGGGAGGAACTCAGTCTGCGTGTTCCTCCCCAGGCAATGGAGGAGTACGGCATCTGCCGTGAGGGCAGGGTCTATCTGTTTACAGGGGCAAAGGCCACCGGTGGCTTTTGTGTCACCAGAAAGGGGCTGCTCTTACCCTCTCTTCTGGGAAAAATATTAGCGGAACTGCCGGGCTTACGGGAGTACACTCTGCCCCAAGGGGAGTTCGTCCCCTATAAGGGCCGGGCTTATTGCTGGCTGGAGGTCTCGGCAGAAGGTGTCATCCAGCTAACTCCCGCCATGCTGAAAAAGCTGGAGCTGGCTCCTGGCCAGTGGCTCCTGGCCATTCGCAGTAGTAATATTGCCTTTACCATGGGGGCCCGGGGACCGCTGATGGAGAGGGCAAGAAATTATCAGGGAGAAATACCGTTATTCTAATTCTCCTATTCTGTGGCAAAGCGTATAAAAAAGGCCTGGCATCTTTTGTAGACGCCAGGCTTCTTTTTGTTCTCTTAGTTATCCTGTCTCTTTACTTTCGGCATACTCTTGCCCATAGCCGCAATGGCAATGGCCACTAGGGGATTGAGCCAGCCAAAAAAGGTAAAGGGCCCGTACTGCCAAGCGGAGATGCCCAGCATATTCTCGGTGAATCCTGCTCCGGTGCTGTAGGGAACAATGCCGCCAAAGACCGTGCCAGCATCCTCCAGGGCGCGGCTAAGGTTTTGGGGCTTTAGGCCGTGTTTCTGGTAAAGAGGGCGGAACAGCCGGCCTGTCATGATAATGGCTACATACTGCTGCCCGGTACCCAGAAGTACCCCCCAGGCGGTGAGAATGGTGGCAATTACCAGCCCTCGGTCTGACTTAATGTGGCTTACCACCTTTTCCAGAATAGACCCGGCCATGCCGGTACGCTCGAAGATACCGGCAAAGCTTAGGGCAATTAGCATAAGGGCCACGGTGCGCATCATGCTGAGCATGCCGCCCCGGTTCAGCAGGGTGTCTACGGCTTCCACTCCGGTACTGGCGGAAAAGCCGTTCATCATGTTGCCCATAAGGGAGCGAAAGGCCGCCCCCTGGACCAATAGCGCGGAAAGAACCCCCAGCAATGCCGCCCCCAACAGCCCGGGCAGGGCGGGAACCCGGAAAATTACCATGACCAATACCAGGGCTGGGGGCAAAAGTAATAGGGGATGGATAAAGAACTGCTCCCGCAGGGTATCTAGGGTGATCTGGACCTGAGCGGTATTCGCTGCACCGCCCCCAAACACAAAGCCCAAGACCCCATAGATCATGATACAGAGCACATAGGTGGGGGTGGTGGTCACCATCATATGGCGGATATGGTCGAACACATTGGTGTCGGATACAGAGGGGGCTAGGTTGGTCGTATCGGAGAGGGGAGACATTTTATCGCCAAAGTAGGCTCCGGAGACCACGGCTCCTACAGTAATAGGCCCAGGAATGCCAATGGCCTCCCCAATGCCGAACAGAGCAACCCCTACCGTGCCAATGGTGGATAGGGAGCTGCCGATGGAAAGAGAGACCAGAGAGCAGAGCAAAAGGGCTGTTACCAGAAAAAACCGGGGCGAGATAATCTGCAAGCCATAGTAGACCATGGTAGGGATGATGCCCCCATCCATCCAGGCAGCGATAAGGACGCCGATGGACATGATGATCAGCAGGGCGGGCAGCGCGGGGGTAATGGCGCTGGTAATGCCCTCCAGCATGTCCTGCCAAGAGAAGCGGTGCAGGGCGCCCAGCAGGGCAGCCAGAACCGCCGCGATCAAAAGCGGCACATGGGGCGCACTGCCCAGCAGGGCGGTAAAGGTGACCACTAGGGTAATCAGCAGGGCAAACATAGTCACTGCCGGCCAGAAGCCCACTGAACGGGACGTTTGCTTTTGAGTTTCCATGAGGTAATTCCTCCCAGTAAAAGTATACCGATTTAGTATACCATCTTGGTTAAGGAGAGTCAATAGAGGAATGGACATAAGTGGCAGAGGCTAAGGGGGCCACAGTAAGGAAAAGGAGAGGAACGCAATAAAAGTTTCGTCCACTTTTCCAAAAGTGGTAGGGGTTCAGGGGGCAAAGGCCCTGGCCGCCGAAGGCCGCTCTGCCTGGCGGCGATACCGTAACTTTCCACAGAATTATTCTGGAAAATTTGTGAAAAAAATTTGTTGACTTAAGAGAAAATCTGTTGTAAAATTTATGTCCTGCCCTTCGCGAGGGGTGATTAAGAAAATAACTATAAATTGTAACAAGAAGGGAGTGTTCTGCATGATTGAAGTAAAGGACCTGCGAAAAACCTTTCGGGTGGCCCGGCGGGACGCGGGCTTTGCCCAGGCGGCAAAGGCGCTGTTCCACCGGGAGTACGACCTGATCCATGCCTTAGACGGCATCAGCTTTTCCATCCGGGATGGAGAGATGGTGGGGTACATAGGCCCTAACGGCGCGGGGAAGAGCAGCACCATCAAAATTCTCAGCGGCATCCTTACCCCGGACAGCGGCCAGTGCCTGGTAAACGGCCGGGTCCCCTGGAAGGAGCGCACTCGCCATGTGCGGGAGATCGGCGTAGTGTTTGGCCAGCGGACCCAGCTGTGGTGGGATGTGCCTGTCATCGACTCCTTCGAGCTGCTGAAGGATATCTACGCCATTCCTCCCGAGACCTACCGGATAAACGTGGACGAGCTCACCCAGCTTTTAGACTTGGGCGACCTGCTGCGCACCCCGGCACGGATGCTGTCCCTGGGCCAGCGGATGCGCTGCGAGATAGCCGGGTCCCTGCTCCACAGCCCCAAGCTGCTGTTTTTGGACGAGCCCACCATTGGCCTGGACGCGGTCTCCAAGCTGGCGGTGCGGGAGTTTATCCGGCGGCTGAACCAAGAGCGCCGCACCACCGTACTGCTGACTACCCACGACATGCAGGACATCGAGGCTCTGGCCAGCCGCATTCTGCTCATCGGCAAAGGAAAGATCCTGCTGGACGGCGGCCTGGAGGACATCCGCCGGGGCGGGGAGCAGATCGACGAGACCGTGGCCCAGCTGTACAAAAAGTTCGACGTGTGAGGTGGGCACCATGAAAAAATATCTGTCTTTTTTTCGGCTGCGCTTCATCATGGGCCTGCAATACCGGGCCGCGGCCCTGGGCGGCCTGGTGTGCCAATTTTTTTGGGGCGCCATGGCCATTCTGGCCTTTAAGGCTTTTTACGAGAGCGACCCGGCGGCGTTTCCTATGAGTATGCAAGCCGTTTCTAGCTACATATGGCTGCAACAGGCCTTTTTGCTGCTTTTAACTCTCAACGGCATGGACGGCGAATTCTTTAACGTGATACAAAGCGGCAATGTGGCCTACGAGCTGTGCCGTCCGGTGGATGTGTATGGCATGTGGTTCACCCGCCAGGCGGCCACCCGGCTCTCCAACGCCATGCTGCGGTGCGTACCGCCCCTTCTAGTGGCCCTGCTGATTCCCGCGCCCTACGGCCTGGGGGCCCCGGCGGGGTTGGGGGCATTTTTGTGGTTTGTTCTCTCCCTGTCCCTGGCTACAGGGGTGGTCACGGCCTTTTGCATGATCGTGTACATGATTACCTTCCACACCATTTCCCCCCGGGGGGTACGGCTGATGGCCATAGGCGTGGCGGACTTCCTCAGCGGAGACATTGTCCCCCTGCCTTTTTTCCCGGACGCGGTCCGCCGGGTGGTGGAGCTGCTGCCCTTCTCGGCTATGGTGAATGTGCCCCTGCGCATCTACAGCGGGGACCTATGGGGAGAGGAAATGCTGCGGCTGGTGGCCCTGCAAGCCTTTTGGATTGTGGCCCTGGTGGCAGCGGGCAAGTTCTTAGAGCAAATAGAACTCAAACGCGTAGTGGTACAGGGGGGATAAGAGAATGCTTCGGCTGTATAGAAAATATTTTTCCATTCATTTAAAGAGCGTTATGCAGTACAAGGGTTCCTTTTTCGCCACAGTGGTCGGGTCCTTTCTCACCAACTTCACGGTGTTTTTGGGGATTCTCTTCATGTTCCAGCGCTTTCACACAGTAAAGAACTTTACGTATGAGCAAGTAATGCTCTGCTACGGTTTCACGCTCATGGGCTTTTCCATAGCTCAGATGTTCGCCTCGGGGTTCAAGGTGTTCGACAGCATGATTGCCAACGGAGAGTTCGACCGCATTCTCTGCCGCCCCCGCAATGAGATCTTCCAGGTACTGGCCTATCGCATCGACTTTGTGCGTGTTGGTATGCTGTTGCAGGGTGTTGTTATGCTGATTTACGGCCTTTGCAGCTGCCATGTGGACTGGAACTTCCCCCGGGTGCTGACAGCCGTTTTCATGGTGATTGGGGGTGTAGTGCTGTTCTCGGCGCTGTTCCTGCTGGACGGGGCCATTGCCTTTTTCACCCTGCAAGGGCTGGAGTTTATGAACGTGTTTACCTATGGGGCCGTGGAGCACGGCAAGTACCCCTGGGGCATTTACGGCCGGGGGATGCTGCTGTTCTGTACTTTTGTGGTGCCCTACGCCCTGGTGCAGTACTATCCGCTGCTGTACCTTTTAGGGCGAAGGGAGGACTCCTGGTGCATTTTTTTGCCGCTGATTGCCTGCCTGTTTGTCGTGCCCTGCTGGGTGGTGTGGCGCATCGGCGTACGGCGTTATAAATCTACAGGGTCTTAAGAATGGGGGACCGCACAATATTGCTGAAAGGAGAAATCGTCATGTTAGAAACCAAAGACCTGATTTTGGACAAAGGCCGGCAGGAGGACTGGCAGGCCATGTACAGCAATGTTTGGAGCCGCCCGGAGAGCTTCCGCTATATGCTGCCCCAGCTTAGTCTCAATGAGGCAGAAGCAAAGGAGCGAATGCGCCGGACTATCGAGTTCCAAAAGAGCCACGACACCTATATTGTGTATTTACGTTCTACCCACCAGGCCATTGGGTTTGCCGGAGTAGAACAGGTGGGCCCAGATACCTGGCAGGAGGTGGGTATCTGCCTGGGGCCAGACTTTGTAGGCCGGGGCTTTGGAAAACAGATCGTACAATGCCTCTTGGCATATGCTAAGAGGCTGGGTGCTCGGGAATTCCTCTACTCCACCTGGGAGGAGAACACTGCATCCATTGCCCTTGCAAAGGCCGCGGGCTTTACGTTGGTCAGCCAAGAGCCCATGACCCGGCCTCATGATGGCCAGGCCTACACCCTTTTGAAATTCAAGCTGGCATTGTGAGGGTGAGAGAACATAAAAGAGGGCCGGACCTTGGAAGGCCTGGCCCCCTATAGAACTGTTTCAGAAACGGCGTGGCCTGCGGGCGATGCCGTTCCTTAGTTTATCCGGTAAGAATTAGCGGTCAAAATGCGCTGAGACATCCTTTAAGTAGTCGATAATAGGCAGATGCTGGGGGCACATCTCCTGGCACTGGCCACATGCAATGCAGTCCGCGGCCTTTCCAAAGGTTCTGGCCAAATTCTTATAAACATTAAAGTTTGCGGTCCAGCCTTTTTCCTCCAGATGTTCCCGCATATCCTCATTATAAAGAGAAAAATATTGGGGAATAGCAATCTTCTGGGGGCAGCCCTCGGTACAGTAAGAGCAACCGGTGCAAGGCACGGCAATTTGGCTGTTGATAATCTCCGCTGCTTTGGCCACCAGGGCTTTCTCCTGGTCGTTGAGAGGCTGAAAATCCTCCATATAGCTTAGGTTGTCCTCCATCTGGTCTAGGCGGCTCATGCCAGAGAGCACCATCTTGACCCCCGGCAGACCAGCGGCAAAGCGAATGGCCCAGGAGGCGGGGGAAGCCTTAGGATTGTAGGTCTGGAACAACTGCTCCACCTGGGCGGGTACCTTTGCCAGGGTACCACCCTTTACAGGCTCCATCACAATAATGGGCGTGTTATGTTTTACAGCCACTTCATAGCATAGCCGGGACTGTACCCACTGGCTTTCCCAGTCTAGGTAGTTAATTTGCAGCTGGGCAAACTCCAGGAAGGGGTATTTGGTAAGAATTTCGTCCAGCAGCTCCGCCGGACCATGGAAGGAAATGCCAATGGACCGGACCACCCCCTGGGCTTTCTTTTCCTGTAGCCAGCGAAAGCAATCGAACTGCTCATATTTTGGATAGCTGCTCGGCTCAATGCCGTGGAGCATATAGTAGTCAAAATACCCGGCGCCAGTTTTTTCTAATTGTTCTTCCAGCACCTTGTCCCGTTCCTCCAAAGAGTTGAAGAAGCCGGAGTGCAGCTTGGTGGTTAGGGTAAAGCTATCCCGGGGGTAGCGCTCCACCAGTGCTTTTTTAACAGTGGGCTCGCTCTGAAAGCCACAGTACATCCAGGCAGTGTCAAAGTAAGTAAAGCCCCTTTCTATAAAAAGGTCCACCATCTGCTTTACCTGTTCTAGGTCAATGTCCCCGGCATTAGCGGGGCTGTTGGTAGGCAGCCGCATTAAACCAAATCCTAATTTTTTCATAACAGAACTCCTCTCTGTACTTTTTTATAAATTATATGATTTAGAGTAAGCTCAAGTCAAGTCCTTTTTCCGACTGGGGCAGTGAAAAGGGGATTTCCGCCTCTTGACAAAGCCTTAGTGAAGAGATAAACTCATAATTATTAAGGCAACACCGCACAAGGACCGGCCTGCGGATTCTGCACACGATTTGCTAGCGCTTTTCCTGTCAGAGCGCACGGCTTTCGCCTGCCAACCGCCAGATTTGGCGGCGCTCAAATCGGTACACTCTGACGAAAAAATTGACTGCGCATCTCGCGCACAATCTTTGTGCGGTGTTGCCTTAATAAAACCCGATCAAAATTCAGGAGGCGTTTTTATGTCGGCCCAAATTATTAACTTTGGCTCGTTAAACCTAGATACCGTTCTCAGCGTGCCTCATATTGCCCGGCCGGGAGAAACCATCTCTGCCCAAAAGGTAGAGAGCTTTTGTGGGGGAAAGGGGTTCAACCAGACCATTGCCCTGATTCGGGCAGGCTGCCAGGTGTACCATGCCGGGAAGTTGGGAACCGGCGGCGAACCCCTTCGGGCTGCTCTGGAAGAGAACGGGGCCGACTGCCGCTATTTATTGTCCTCTTTGGGCAGGACCGGCAGCGCTGTGATTCAGCGGGCAGACTCTGGCGAGAACTGCATTGTTCTGGACGGAGGGGCTAATCAAGAGATTACCCAAGAGGAGATAGACGCGGTTTTGGAACACTTTTTCCCAGAGGACGTGCTAGTCTGCCAGAACGAAATTTCTCACCTTCCTTATTTGTTGAAAGCTGCCAGCCGCCGGGGGATGCGGGTGGCCCTAAACCCATCGCCCATTGATCCAGAGCTTTTGGCTTGCGACCTGTCCGGCGTGACCTGGCTTATCCTCAATGAGATCGAGGGGGAGGGCTTTACCGGAAAGACGGATCCCCAAGAGGTGGCCAGCGCACTGCTGGCCCGGTACCCCCATATGAAGGTGGTACTGACCTTAGGTGGAGAGGGGTCGGTTTATGCGGACAAAGAGCAATGCTGCCGGTGCATAGCGGTTCCTATTTCGGTGGTAGACACTACTGCTGCGGGAGATACCTTTTTGGGGTATTTTTTGGCAGCGGTTTTAGCCGGCGAGCAGCCAGAAGCTGCGCTAAAGCGGGCTTCTCACGCGTCGTCGTTAGCCATCTCCGTTCCCGGCGCACTGCCGTCCATCCCTACTGCTCAGGCGGTAGAGGCCTTTCTAGAGGAAAGGGATTCTTGAGGGTTTACTAAAAGCTAAGAGTATAGAGAACGGTCGGCGGATTTACTATGTTTTTGTCGGTCCCAAAGGATTTTGAATGCGTAGAAAGTGGCCTCTTCTGGGCAAAAGGCGGCGTTTTCGATTTTTCAAACAGAGCCTAATCCCGAACAAGGAAAGATTGTGTTCGCCCAATGCTTCTTCTGCAAGGAAAAGGCATATCGTTGGTTCCATCTTCGAACAAGTCTTAAGACCCAAACTCCCACCTGGATTTTCCACTGAATAGCGGCATAATTGCTAGTAGCGCGAATTTAAGGCAACACCGCACCATTCGCGGCTGGTGCCTTAAGCACCGTCTTGCTTGCAGATTTTCCGTGATAGCGCACAGCTTTCGCTGGTCAATGGTGATATTGACGGCGCTCAATCTGTACCCTCTGAAGAAAAATCTGACTGCCCAATACGGTACTTAGAATTCTGCGGTATTGCCTTAAGAAAATGGACAAAAGACGTAAAAGTTTAAATCCATTGATCAGCTTGATCAGCGCAGGGCGAAATGATGTTACAAAGCAAGGAGAAAACACATGAAAAAAATCCTAATCGTTGAAGATGACGAGGCCATTCGCATAGGCCTTTGTCAGTCGCTTTCTTCTGACATGTTGGACACGGTGGGTTCGAAGGACTTAGCCTCTGCCAGGCGGCGGCTGGAGAACGAGCGGTTCAATCTATTGCTTCTCGACTGCAACCTCCCCGACGGCAACGGCATCGACTTCTGCCGGGAGCTCATGAGCAAAATGACGATCCCGGTAATTTTCCTCACCGTGCGGGATTCAGAAATCGACGAGGTGGCCGCCTTTCGCGCCGGAGCCTGCGATTACGTAAAGAAGCCCTTCTCCCTGATGGTGCTGCGGGAGCGGATCGCCGCCCTGCTGGAACGCACGGAAAAGCGAAGTGATCTGTATGTGGACCGACGGTATCGGTTCGATTTTACATCGTTGGATTTTTTTGTAGACGGTATAAAGGTGTATCTCGGTTCCACGGAATACAAGCTGCTGGCGGTACTGGTGAAAAATGCGGGCAATGTGTTGTCTCGGGCGGTACTAACGGACGCTCTCTGGGAGGGCGGCGAGGAACTGAACGAAAACGCGTTGTCTGTTGCGGTTAGCCGGTTGCGGGGGCGGTTAGGTGAGAAAAGCATCAGTACTATTTACGGGCTGGGATATATGTGGGTAGGTGATAGGGGATGACGCTGCTTTTTCTGGTGTTTTGGATCCTTCTCACCCTGGCGTTCTGTTTTGTGAACAGCCTTTATATAGGCAGCATATGGCCGACCGTCTGCTATGGAATATTCACAGGGCTTGTTGCCGCGGGGGGTGTTCTGCATGAGAAAAACCATCGGAAAAAGCTACTTGACGATGTGCAAAAAGCGCTGGAGGGCAAAGACGATTTTGCGGTGAAGGAGAGTGAGCTTGCGCCTATTGCACGGCAGCTGAAGCTAAAGCGCAGCGAAGAAGAAGCCCGGGACCAGCGTGTTACAGAGAGTTACCGTAATCTTGCCGCGCTGGTTTCCGACATTGCACACCAATGCAAGACGCCGCTAACCGCTGCCGCCATGTACGCCGAATTACTGCCGGCCTCTCCAGAATCGGCGGCGATCGGACAACAGATAGAAAAGCTACGGTTTCTTTTGGAGGCTTTGGTGAAGCTCTCCCGGTGTGAGGGAGGGCTGATTGCAGAAAATGTGCACCCGGTCCAAGAATTGGTGGAAACATTGGCAGCCCAGGCGCTGTCGGCCGTTGTGCCTGAAGCCGAGAGAAAAGGCCTGGTTCTTTCTGCGGAAATCCCTAAAGGACTGATCGCGCTATTTGACCTGCGTTGGACTGCGGAGGCGGTGGGGACCATATTGGATAATGCCGTGAAATACGCGCCGGGAAATTCGAGAATCGTGGTCACGGCCCAGAGATATGACGCCTACATCCGGCTGGACATTTTGGACGAAGGCCCAGGAATCTCAGAGGAGGAGCTGCCCGAGATCTGGAAGCGGTTCTATCGCGGTAAAACCACCCGGAACGCTTCCGGCGTGGGGATTGGCCTCACCCTCTGCCGGATGATCGTGCAGGCCCAGAACGGGCGGGTATTCTGTCAGAATCGCGAGGGCGCGGGGTGTCAGTTCAGTATCTTTCTGCCAACCAAATAAAAATTATGATTCTTTCAAAAGTGAAAGACTTCGTTGCGGTCTGGAAAGATTCGTTTGTTATAATAAGCACATTAACCGGAAAGGAGCGTAATTATGCTCATACAAACGAATCAACTGACAAAGATTTTTGGAAGCGGAGAGAACGCGCTGCGGGCGTTGGACGGATTAACTCTGTCTGTGGAGCGGGGGGCATTTGTCTCTGTGGTGGGCTCCAGTGGCAGCGGCAAGAGCACCCTTTTGCACTTGCTAGGGGGGATTGACGTCCCTACCAAGGGCACGGTAACCATCGATGGCACAGACCTCTACTCCCTGGCCCCCGACTCGCTGACGGTTTTCCGGCGGCGCTATATCGGTTTCGTATTCCAAAGCTACAACCTAATCCCCGGCTTGAACGTCTGGGAGAATGTCGTTCTGCCCTTGGGGCTGGACAAGCTGAAAGCCGACCGGGAAGAAATAGAACAGCTGCTCTCCACCCTTGGAATTTATGAAAAACGCTATTCCATGCCCTCCCAGCTCTCCGGCGGACAGCAGCAGCGGGTGGCGATTGCCCGGGCGTTGGCCACAAAGCCCCACATCGTCCTGGCGGACGAGCCCACAGGGAACCTGGACAGCAAGACCAGCCTGGAAGTCATGCTGCTTCTGGAGAAGCTGAACCGGGAATTTTCCCAGACTATTTTGATGATCACCCATAACGAGGAGCTGGCCCAGATGACCTCCCGGCGCATACGCATCGAGGACGGGCGCATTATTTCCGATAGCAGGGAGGGCTCAAAATGATTTTCCGGCTTGCACGCTTGCAGATAAGCTCTCACCGGCTGCGCACCACATTCGTTGCCGTGGCGGTGGTGCTCACCACGGTGCTATACATGACGGTGATCAGCTTCGCCTACTGCTCTTTGGATTCCGTACAGCTCTCCAAAATGTTGGCGTCTGGCTCCGACATCCACGCCTCCATTTTTGATATGGGATATTCTATCTCCGGGGAAGCCTTGCGGGAGGAAATTCAAAGAGCCCCCGAGGTTTCGGAGACATTTCTGATGTCCTTTGAGCCTGTGCGCTGGGTGGAACCGGCCGAGGCGAACAGCGTAGAGCAAGGGTTTGGCATGCTTTTTGTGGACCGGGAGAAGATTCTCCCCCACCTCTTCATGACACTGACCGAGGGTCGGTTCCCCCAAGGGGCGGATGAGACTCTGCTCTGCCGGGAGGTGTTCCCCACGCTTTCCATTGGCGACCAGGTCCGGTTTTTCATTAAGAGCGTAAAGGTTGCGGAACCGATGGAGAGAACCTACACCGTTTCCGGCTTCTACCACAGCGACGCGGACGTGCCGCCCCCGGCGGTAGCGCTGTATGGGGAGCACGTGGCGGAGGAATTGGAACTGAGCGTCATAGTGCAGTTTCACAGCAGCTTCGGAATAGACCGGCGGCTGGACGCAGTGGTGGAGCGGCTGTCACAGTGGGAGACCCCCGGTGAGGAGCGGCGCAGCCAAATCAACTACGCCTTTGTCGCCGCGGATTTGGGTAGCCTCCTCCAGCCGGGCACTGTCCTGCTGATGCTCTTGGTGATCGGGGTGCTGTTCTTCGCGGCGTTCCTGCTCATCTACAACGTGTACTCCATCGCCCTGACCCAGGACATGCGCTCCTTCGGGCTCTTGAAGGTCATCGGCATGACCCACCGGCAGATGAAAAAGCTGACGCTGATGCAGACCGGGCTCATTGCTTGCGGGGCGCTGCCGGTGGGTCTGCTACTGGGGTATTTCATCGGGTTTAAGCTCCTCTCCCCTATATTTATAAGCATGAGCGGGGAGGTGCTGCCCAACCGGTTCAGCCCGATGATCGCTCTGACTAGCGCCGGACTGACGCTGTTTACCCTGTTCTTCTCGGCGCTGCGGCCCCTTGCGCGCATCAAGAAAATGACCCCCATACAGTCGGTCTCTCCCGAGCCGGAGAGCAAAGCTCCCAAAAAGGAAAAGCGCCGGGAGGCAGGAGCCTCCCCCAGAAGTCTGGCTATGGCCGGGCTGCGACGCAGCCGGGGGCGGATGCTTGTCACTTCCCTCTCAGCAATGGTGTCTGTGCTGCTGTTTATATTAGTGGGTGCGTTCACGGAAATTGACACAATGGTTGGCGGAAAACAGTTGGGGATGTTTGACGTGGAGCTGGGGCTGTGGGACGGGGACCGCAATGGTCTTATCCCCGAGGAGCTGACAAAAATCTCAAAATTCGCGGCGGTGGAGCCGGATATCCTCGATAGCCTTGCCACCTCTGACAACGTGGAGGAAACGCGGCTCCTGCGCTTCCAGCAGATTGACGCGGACATCACCCCCGGGCTGGCGGAGGAAATCAGGGACTTTATGGCGGGGTCGGAATATGACTTTGTGCGGAAGGAATACCAGGATATTCTTGACTGCGGCAGTGTAAAAGCCGCCGTGCTGGGCATCCCCGACGAGCTCTGCCGGGAGATTGTGGTGTCCCAGGAGGACAGGATCAAGCCAGTTTGCTATGACGGAGAGGAACTGTACGACGGCCGGCACATACTGTGTATTTCCACGGAAAGCGACGGGCAGGAGGTCTATCTGAATCTGCGGCTTTCCTCCGGGGACCCGCTCAGCCTTAGCAGGGATTACAGTGTCATTCACCTTGAGCTGCCCTCGGGCCTCTGGACGGCGCTGGGAAAGATTTGCGGAAGGCTCACGGCGAACTCCGCCGGCGTGGAGGAAATGTTTTTCCTGCTGCCCGAGAGCGTCTTTGAGAGGGAGTTCCCGGACGCCCCGGCGTTCACGGTACTCGTGAACGCGAAAGAGGGCATGGAAGATGCGCTACTGAAAGAAGTTCAGGCCCTGACGGAAGGGCGCGGCGTGGGCTCCGGCGACACCAGGTTCGAGTATCTTGTGGGCGGCAAGCTCACCAACATGAAAGCATTGCAGGAACGGCTGGGGGCCATCCAGCTTACCGGCTACAGCCTTTGCGGAATCATCTTCCTAATTGGGCTCATGAACATGGTGAACAGCGCCCTCACCTCCACGGT
Source organism: Acutalibacter intestini (assembly GCF_034334985.1). NCBI lineage: Bacteria > Bacillati > Bacillota > Clostridia > Eubacteriales > Acutalibacteraceae > Acutalibacter > Acutalibacter intestini. The sequence goes on from NZ_JAWXXL010000028.1 coordinate 34,563, forward strand.
GCTGCGGCGGAGGGAGTTCGCCATGCTGGAGACCGTGGGCATGACCCGCGGGCAGCTGCGCCGGATGATGGTGTATGAGAACAGCGCGGGCGGGGTGTTCGGGCTTGCGGCATTTGTAGTTGGGTCAGCTTTATCCAACGCGCTGCTGGCGCGGGTATTTGACGTGAAAGTTTCCGCCATATCCCTGCCCGCGGTGGGGATACTGCTTCTCCTATTTGCCATCGGTGGTGTGGCGGCAGAATTTTCATACCGGCTCGCCACCAGAGCGTCACTGACCGAGCGGGTAAAGTGTGAAGAATAGCGGAAAAAATAGATTCAATTCATATTTAGAGGTGTCGTAGGGGATGTACTGGTCCGCGATGTCCAGATACTCTGTCCATCGTCAGGGGATTCGATTTCCGGGATGGGATAAGTTTCTGCTACTGGACTGAATAGCAGATTGCTCGTCCCCTGTGTTATCGCCCCGCTGGAAAATATAGAAGGGGGAAAGCAATTACGGCAATTATCAGCGTTTCAAGAATATACTGAGGATTTTGACGTTGTTCACGCCGATAGAAAGCAGGATACCCGTTTTATATGACTTGCAGCGACATATTAGGATAACCGCCCGTGTTATAGTAGCGTTGAACGATGATTGTGCCGCCCAACTTTAAACCGTTTCTTTTAGCCAGTGACCTGCGGATTAGGACGGAGTGACCGTCCACCGGGGGAATATGCAGTCCCTCCACCAACTTAAACCCGCTTCCTCGGAAGTAGTTGAAATACTTGGAATTGGAAACGGAGGGGAGGCGGCTGTAATTGCTCCCCAGTCCGAAACCGCTAGTAAAGTAGAAATCTACTGCAAAGACGCTGCTGCCGCAAGAATGGAAAGCCCTGGCAGACCAAACATAGAGGTCACGAACAGGGTTAAAAGCAGGAGCAGCGTTTTCCCTCTTTTCCTGGTCGTGCCGCAAAACGTTCTTTTGATCATGCTTGTAGCCGCTTTTGGCTCATAAATAATCGTTGCAAACCGCCATCTACTATAGGGGATAGTGAATGCAAATAAACCAGCTGTCAGAATGTACTGCCTTTTGACATATCGGAAGCCCATGAATATTAGGATTGGGTAGCCCAGCAGCGAGTAGGGGGTCCCCAAATGCGGCGGGAAGCTGCCCGGTTGCACGGCAGGAATAAGCAGAGGGTCTTGCTTTCACTTCAAATGGAAGCGGGCGAAAGAGTATTAGGGCTTGTTTGATAAATCGCAAACACCGTTTTTTGCCCGGTCCGGGCGGATTTGTGTGTGGAAAATTCTCGTAATACGAAAGGATTCCTTGCGGTTTTCTTCGTCAAACCGCACCGGCCAGGGCAAAAAGACGGCACTTTCTCTATTTTCAAACCAGCCCTAGGAAGGGTTTAAGATGTTCAAGCGGTTTTTGTCGTTGGTTCTGGTACTGTGCTGTCTGGCAGGATGTTTGCCGCTGCCCGCAGGGGCGGAGGGTTTACCTATTTCAGGTACTTGTGGAGATAATCTGAGATGGACGTTAGATGAGGGGGAGACGCTTACAATATCGGGGACGGGGATATGATAGATTATGAATATTCTTCCTTCTAACTCTAAAGGCGCTTCTACCGCTCCTTGGTTTGTGCGACGCAGCGAAATCAAAAAGCTGGAAATTGGCAGTGGTGTAACAGGTATTGGGGCCTGCGCATTTGTATTTTGCGAGCAGCGTGCTGGGCAACGGAAAACGGCATCATAAACAGCAAGGGCGGTGGACTGCTGGATCCACCGGGCGTCGCTGAGCGCTGTGAAGTGGCGCAGATACGAATGAATTACTTGAAGTAGCTGAAAGATTTTTTGGCGCGGTTGTTGCCAAGTCTATGGATAAGAGCATCAAAAGCCGCCCCATAAATGGGCGGCTTTCCTCTTTCGGCGCAAATCCATTTTTCTATTTAACGAAAGGAGTATACATCCCAGTTTGTATACCGTAAATAATACCACTTACTTTGATAGTGGTTTGAATTGTACAGGAGTGGTATGTGTTTAACCATATTAGTTCTACTTTCTGACCGCATAAGGATTACGCCGGTTGCAAGACAGTTTGACTACCATGTCAAAGCCATTGGGGTTTTTAATGATAACGGCCGCCTCTCTAAGAGGGGACGTAGTTTTGGGTACATATAAATAGCGGCTATCCCCCAAAGAGTTACCCGGTTATGACTGTTATTGGTATAATTAAGGCAACACCGTACAATTCGCGGCTGGCGCCTTAACCACCGTCTTGCTTGCAGATTTTCCGTGATAGCGCACAGCTTTCGCTTGTCAATCGTGAGATTGCGGCGCTCAATCTGTAGCCTCTGACGAAAAATCTGACTGCGCAATACGGTACTTAGAATTCTGCGGTATTGCCTTAATTTTACAAATTCATTAATTGCGTTATTCTGATTGTGATTGGTACTAAAATCTTGGCTATTTCTCGCAGCCAGGGCTTTAGGTCTCTCCCTGTCTAACTCGTGCTGAATTTCACAGGATTAAACTCATTTTCTGGAACGACTTCTAAACAAAGCCTCATGTTAGCGTCCCATGAATATATTCCCCTTCCTATTCCGGGGGATTATTCTGCTTTGCGATAAAGAGGTATCTTGATCTGCACTTCTGCCTGCTCTGCCCAATCCAACAGAGTATTGGTTGCCGTGCGAGTAATGGCAGTATCCTCTTTAATGATATCTACCTCCTCTTCCATGTGAGATAGCCTGGCGTTAGTTTCCCCCTGCCCTTGTTCCAGATTGCTAAGCCGTACGTCCATCTGGTTAAACTGCTCGTCTATTTGGCTGAACTGCTCGTCTATTTGGTTGAAGCGTTCGTCTATTTGGTTGAAGCGTTCGTCTGTTTGGTTGAAGCGTTCGTCTGTTTGGTTGAAGCGCTTGTCAATTTGGTTGAACTGCTCGTCTATTTGGTTGAAGCGCTCGTCTACTTGGCCGAACTGCTCGTCTATTTGGTTGAAGTGTTCGTCAATTTGTCCGAACTGCTCGTCTATTTGGTTGAAGCGCTCGTCTATTTGGTTGAAGCGCTCGTCTAATTGGTTGAAGCGCTCGTCTATTTGGTTGAAGTGCTCGTCTATTTGGTTGAAGTGCTCGTCTATTTGGTTAAACCGCCCATCGATCTGGTTAAACTGCGTATCCATCTTTTCCAATATGCTCAAAATTTTCTCTTCGTTATTCATTGCTATGTCCCTTTCTAGGTTATTTTATTCCAACGTCCCCAGCCCCTGACAGCGAATGTCTTTTGTTATGGGGCGGGGTTTGTAAGCCAAATGATGTGAATTCTCTGGGGAGAGGATCCACTTTGGGAAAGTCTGTTTCTTTTGCCGCTCTTGGTGTTTTCGCAGCGGGGACGGCTTGCTTATTTTCCTGCTGCGCATAGAATTGCCTGGCATATTTTTTTATAACAAAGCCCGCCCGGGGAGTAGCTAAGACGAACAGGTTGATCCCGCTGTTAATGAGGAGAGCATAATGCTTTTGTCAGTTTTTCACTCATTAAAAGACTCCGTGACTTTTATGGTAACATTGCTGGTCACATCCTGCAAAAGATAGGCCTGTTCTACCTCCAAGCCCCTTCTGACCGGATCTTTTTTATAGAATTTTGAGCATTATAGGTTTCGTCTGAACCGGAAATGATGGCGGTTTCATGCTGGGAGCCGTTTTGAAATACCTTGTCGCTAAATGGCGGCCATAAACATTTTATTTTCTCCGCTATGATTGGTAGACTTATAACTTGCAATGAGGGCTGGCTTGCTCTCATAGTCAGTAGCGCTACGGGCACCTAAGATAGCCACCCCATAATCGCCAAAAGGACCTGTGTCTGCGTCTCGAGATGGCTGATCAGTGTTTTGTTTGCTGGGCCGGGGAGAGCTTTGAGGGACGGATTGAGATTTCATTTTTTGCGGAGGAGGCGTAACCTTAAAGGAATCAGATGAAAATCAGAAAATCGACTTTACTATATTCTAGTATGATTGTACTCGAAAAACGAGAGAAGGTCAAGGGGGCTTTTCGGAGACATCGCGAAACCAAGCTACCCCGCCTTTGTAGAGCCCTGTGGTTATGGTTCTGTCACGGGCATCGGCAGGGCCAACTACCGCCATAATTTTTTCGCGTTTGTGGAGGGCGTCATGCAGCGCTCCTACACGGATGAAGAGCTGGAAGAGATCGACCCGCCGCCTTTTGCGTTTGAGGGCAAGACCTACACCCAGTACAAGGTCACCCAGAAGCAACGACAGATTGAGCGGACTATCCGCAGGCTGAAGCGGGAGCGGGCGGCGGAGCTGAAGGAAGAGGAAACGGCAGTTTCGGCGCGGATCCGGTGGCTGGATGAAGAGTATAAGGCGTTCAGCCAGGCGGGCCTGGACGACTTCATTTCCTTGCCCCAGGGGCAGATAGAGCAGTACAAGGAAATATTCCATCAGGTGGAAATTTTGCTGGGTGTCGAGAGCAATGATCTTGTTGCCATGCATGTGGAGGCAAGGAAAAGTCCGTTGACCCACCTCTCGTAGCGAGGATGGCAGAGCAAATCCTGCTTACGGCGGCGAAAGATTAGGCAATACGGTGCTTAAGACGCCAGCCGCGAATTGTGCGGTGTTGCCATTAGCTTAAAGGCGTGATGAAAGGCAAGTCCACAATCCTGACAAAGGCATGGAAAACCAAGTATGTCAAACGAACTGACCGCCAAGAGGAAAACATTCAGTCAGAGATATCTTGCGTTAAGAGAGGAAGTAAAAGAAGTCGAGAAAATCAGAAAGAGCGTTTACAATATTTTGCGGCAGGAACGGCAGCCCCACAGAAAGCAGGATATGGAGCAATAACAGACAGGGCGGTAGGATGGTCAACATCTGCCCCGCCGCCCTGTTTTGGACTTTGATCAGACCGATAAACTGGAATCTGTTGATGTGTTTGCTTGGTCTAAATATACAAAGGTTTTATATGTTCCGACAAACTGATCGCATCTAGCAACCTATGTATATGTGGTGGAACGTTCAAGGATAAAGTAGGTTACCAACTCTTTTGCATTATCCAAGGTATAAACAGCATTACCCTCTAAATCGTATAAGGTCGTGTCCAAATTTCTGCTGATACCATTCGATTCAAAAGCAAACTTTATCCGGTTGCCAGATTTTTCCATGAAAGAAATATCAGATGTTGTGGGGACTGGCTTTGAATACTCATTGCTCATATTACCTAATTCTTAGGCCGGGTCAGCAGATTAAAAGCTGATAATTCCTACTGCCACAACGAGAATAAAACAGATGAGGATGATATATTCCTTTTTCATGCCATTATCCTTCTTTCTCCTACATGGGGCGGTGTTTGGTTTACGGTTACAATGATATTTCAAAGAGGCGGTAGCATTTTGTCTATTGCCCCTTGATTATCCGTCCAGTTTCGCGATCTCATTTTTATAAATAAAGTTAGGATATTGGTTGCGCCAATAGAAAAGGTTCTTAAAATATATGCATAGAATAACGAATCTTTTCCCTTTCATCAACGTTGACTAAGCGATTTCTACTACCCCTTCCGGCTTCATAACTGCATATTTGAATAGCAATGGCGTCTTGATTATTTGCATTTGCTGGAAATTCTGTTTCTGTTGCTCCGGGGCAAAGTAACGTTATTTTTATATCTGTCCCTTTGAGCTCTCTATAAAGAGTGTTGGAAAATGACAGCATAATATTCCAGGCATAAAACCCGCGTGAACAGAGAGGTGAGGAAAGCAGGCGAAGCAACCAACATGACCTTTGACCCGGCCCTGGCAAGCCAGACTCGATGACCGTGCGGGGGATTATGGAACTTGCTGTCATCTGCCCATGAATTTGCGCGGGAGCCCTGTGGTACACGCCAACTCACTCCACAGAGGGGGAGTGCTGTGGAGCTATGGCAGCTAGAGCCGCATCTATAGCGAAAAAGGTAGATGCTGTAGATGCGAATAAAAACCGCCTTGGCTACAAACACAAAATTTTCTCATTATATTGACTTTTACATCTCAATCTGCTATTATTTAAAGGTACAGAAAAGCGGTGCAGGGAAGGTGTCCCCGCACCGCTCGTTTTTTCCAAATGCAATATTCGTGCTATGCGTAGAACAGAATTCTTTTCAGAAGATTCATGTTCGAACACATCGTATCGGTGTGGCCATGAAGAAAATAGTTATTCAAAAGTCTTTCTTCAGAAGCGCATGATAGAGTGAAAGAGGAATTCAATGAATTATATTGCGGACTTACACATTCATTCCCACTATTCCCGCGCAACCAGTAAGGACTGCGCACCGGAATATTTAGACCTGTGGGCCCAGCGTAAAGGAATTGGTATTGTCGGAAGCGGGGACTTCACGCACCCGGCATGGCGGCAGGAGCTAGCAGAAAAGCTGGAGCCAGCGGAAGACGGACTTTATGTGCTGAAAAAAGAGCATCGGATTCATACGGATATGGGGGGCATACAGCCGCGCTTTGTCATTACAGGAGAAATCAGTTCCATCTATAAAAAGAATGGTCGGGTCCGGAAAGTACATAGCCTGATTCTGCTGCCTGGGCTGGAGGAGGCGGAACAGGTTGCTTGCAAGCTGGAGACCATAGGGAATATTCATTCTGACGGCAGGCCTATACTAGGACTGGATTGCCACGATCTGCTGGAGATCCTTTTAGAGATCTGCCCAGATGCTGTTTATGTTCCAGCTCATATCTGGACCCCGCATTTTTCTTTGTTTGGGGCGTTTTCCGGTTTTGATTCCGTGGAGGAATGCTTTGGCGATCTGTCGCGTTATATCTGTGCCATGGAAACAGGGCTTTCCTCAGATCCTCCTATGAACTGGCGGGTTTCGGCCTTGGACCATTACCAGCTCCTTTCCAACTCGGACGCCCACTCACCAGCAAAGCTGGGCAGAGAGGCAAATCTTTTGGATATAAATCTGTCCTATGAGGCCCTAAGAAAAGCCATTCAGACCGGGCAAGGCCTGGTGGGAACGATTGAGTTTTTTCCTGAGGAAGGGAAATATCACTACGATGGACACCGAAAATGCGGACTCTGTCTTTCGCCCTCTGAGACGATAAAATATGGAGGGATTTGTCCGGTATGCGGCCGAAAGCTGACCATAGGAGTCTCCCACCGTATTGAGCAGCTGGCGGACCGTCCGGAGGGGTACCAGAGATCACAGGCAGTGGGGTTTGAAAGCCTGGTTCCGTTGCCAGAGCTGATCGGCGCGTCTTTAGGGTATTCCCCAGCCAGTGTTAAAGTGGGGAAAATATATCAGACCATGCTTCGAAAACTGGGGTCTGAGTTTTCCATCCTGAGGGAGATTCCCTTGGAAGAAATCTCTGGAGTATCTGAAAAGCGGATTGCAGAAGGGGTGGGGCGCTTAAGGAAAGGCAAGGTGACATGGCGGCCCGGCTTTGACGGTGAATACGGGAGCCTCCGCCTTTTTGCGCCCGGGGAAATCCAGCGGCTGGATGGGCAGATAAGCTTGTTTGAAGGACAAGCGGATATGCCGGAGGAAACTCCGTCAAAGCATAGTGGGAATTTGGAGAGAGCAGACGAGCCGCAAAACGTAAAGGCCCCCGCGCTGTCTATGAGAAATGCCAAGAATCTCAGCGGCGTTTTAGCGGTTTCGCCTGAAAAGAGCATGGGAAAAGAACCTGTTTGGAATGAAAAGCAACGGCAGGCCATTGAGTCTATCCAGCGGGTTACTGTGGTAAAGGCCGGGCCTGGTACTGGAAAGACGGGAACATTGGCTGGACACATTCTCCATTTGATAGAGACTAGGCGGGTAAAACCCTCCTGCATCACGGCGGTAACTTTTACCAACCAAGCGGCTAAAGAACTGCGGGAACGGATTCAGAAGCAGCTGGGAGGGGCAGCGGCGAAAAGGCTACAGGTGGGAAGTTTCCACTCTATTGCATGGAAGCTCTTAAAAGACCAGTGTATAGAGTTTTCTCTGGCAGGAGAGATGGAGACGAGAGAACTTGCCGAAAAAATACGAAAGGAATATAAGCTGAAACAGTCCGCAACCCAGCTTCTTACCCAAATATCGAATTATAAAAATGAAATGTACCAGCAGACGGCCGCTTTGGATGAAAAGATATGGGAGGCGTATGAAAACAGCATGAGAGAGTGGGGCGTTTTGGATTTTGACGACATTTTGCTAAAAGCGCTGGATATGGCTAAAAAAGAAAATCTTCAAAGGGGAAGCAAGGGGCTTAATTCGTTTTCTTATCTCCTGGTGGACGAGTTTCAGGACATTAGTCCCTTGCAATACCAACTGCTCCAAGCATGGAACCAAGGTGGCAGAGAGCTATTTGTCATTGGCGACCAGGACCAAGCAATTTATGGGTTTCGAGGGGCGGACGCTAGGTGTTTTCAGAAGCTTATAGAAGATTTTCCAGAGGCGTTCCAGGTTGTCCTGGAGGAAAATTACCGCTCTACACCACAAATTCTGGCAGCGGCCGCCCAGGTAATCTCTCACAATCCGGGCGGGAAAAGGAGCCTGCGCCCCCACCGGCCCAAGGGCGCGGCAGTCCGGGTGATAGAGGCGGATAGCGAAAAAGCGGAGGCCATTTTTGTGGCAAAGGAGATCAACCGTCTTGCTGGAGGAATTGGGATGCTGGAGGCCCAAGAGCTGTTCCCTGCAAGAGAGGGGAACGCTTGGGGATTTGAGGACATTGCCGTGCTGTACCGGACCCACCGCCAGGCCGGGCTGCTGGAAGAATGCCTGACCAGAGAGGGGATTCCCTACGTGGTGGCGGGTCGGGACTCCTTTTTGGAAGAAGAGACCGTGCGGGGGACCATCTGTTTTTTCAAGGCCCTGTTACAGCCAGAGGATAGGCTGGCCGTCCAGACGGCCCAGAGGCTTTTGTGGAAAGGAGAGCAGGAAAACGCGGCAATGGACTTTTATGGGGCGCTGGCAGAAAAGTATAAACCACAGCTAAACCGGAAAAAGCCCCAAAAGCTTTTGGAGGAATGGATGAAAGAGATGAAGCTGGAACAGAAAAAGGAAATGGAAAAGCTGCATCAAACCGCGATTTTTTATCAGAAGATGCCGGAGCTTTTGGAAGCTCTGGAGACTGGAACAGAGGGCGACCTAAAACGCTGTGGAGGAAAACAGTATAAAGCAGGGGCGGTTACTTTAATGACGCTTCACGGCGCAAAGGGGCTGGAATTCCCGGTGGTGATGCTCTATGGGGCGAAGAAAGGGCTGGTCCCCTTTAGCGGAGGTAAAGACCTTGCAGATGAGGAGGAAGAGCGCCGCTTGTTTTATGTGGGCCTTAGAACCTGTTTAGTATCTAGCCAACCATCCGGTCCAGTGATAAAATAGAGGGGATGAGGGGGGAAGACAGGTGAGGAAAAGCTATCCAAGTGACATCAGTCGGAAACAATTTGAAG
>NZ_JAWXXL010000029.1:0-43523 GCF_034334985.1 Acutalibacter intestini
GCAGGATATCTCTCATAACATTCATTCATTTATGCGTCGGCTCCAGCATAATCCCTCTCGGGTTATTCGTTTTTTCCTCCATCCGCTTCTTTCCTATCTTTCGGCGGAGGAGTAATAGTAATGGCCTCCGGCGGGGAGGGGCTTTGGGTCTCACCTGCCGGCTCGGTCGGCGACGGGAAATCGCCACTGGCGATTGTCGCCCCCCTCCACCCCCACCACCTTTGAAAAGGTGGACGAAACTTTTACTCGCTTCGCGCCGGTCTTTTGTTAGTCTATATACTCCGAACCCATGTTGACGTCCTTTCGCCTACCGTAAACCGTCAAATCTGCCAGCCCGTTTTCTAACTCATGGAACTCTGCATCGGTCAAATCCACCTCACTGGCCCGAAGATTTTCTAAAATCCGCTCCTGATTCTTCGAGCCGGGGATGGGCACCACGCAGGAATACTTATGTAGCATCCACGCAAGGGAAATCTGGGCGTTTGTGCAGCCCTTCCGCTTGGCCATGCCGGACACCAAATCGACAAACGGCTGGTTCGCCGCCAGATTTTTCTCGCTCAGCTGGGGCACCCAGCGCCGCACATCATCTCCCACAAACTTGGTGTCAGCCGTCACCTTGCCGGAAAGAAACCCGCTGGCGATGGGCGAAAACGCCACAAATCCAATGTTGTTTTCCTGGCAGTAGGGGATGACCTTCTTCTCATAGTCCCGCTCCATCATGGAGTAGATGTTCTGTACGGCGCTCACCGGCGTGACCTTGTGGGCCCGGTCGATGAAATTTACCGTTACCATAGACAGCCCCCACCCACGAATCAGCCCCTCACCAATGAGCCTGCCCATGCCCTCGGCCACTCGCTCAACCGGCACATCGGGGTTGATGCGGTGCAGATAGTACAGGTCCACATAGTCGGTCTGCAAACGCTTGAGAGACGCTTCCAGGTGCTTTCGGATGGCGTCATAGGCGGAGCGCCTGGCCTCGCCCGTGCCGATAAAGAGCTTGGTGGCCAGCACCGCGTCCTTCCGGCGGCCCTTGACAGCCTTGCCCACGATCTTCTCATTGTGCCCGGTCTCGGACATATAGGGACCGTAGGCCTCGGAGGTATCGAGGAAGTCGCACCCATAGTCCAGGGCCTTTCGGATGGCCTCCATGCTGTATTCCTCGCTGGGGATCTGCCCATAGCCGTGGGAGAACCCCATGCAGCCCAGGCCGATCTCACCGACATGCAAGCCAGTCCGGCCCAGCTTTCTGAAATTCACAAAGAAAACCCCTTTCCGATTATCTCAGCATAGATTGTATTGCCAACGCCCTCACCGCCGCCCGCACATCAAAACGCTTGGGGCAGTGATCCGTGCAGGCCCCGCATTCGATACAGTCAATGGGCAGGCCGCGTTTCTGGAAGTCCTTGATGGGCCGGAGGGCCGCTTTTTCCCGGTCTGGAATTTGCAGTAAATTTCCAGCATAGCCGGGATATCAATGTGCCCAGGACAGCCCTGGGAGCATTTCCGGCACCTCCCACAGCCTGCCAGCCTTTCCGCCGTGATAGGCTCAACCGTTTTGCATCTCATAGCAGTCCACCCTGCCTTTCTGGGTTCAGTATACCGGCTTTGGATGGGAAAGTACACACCATCTCAGCAGGAAATGGTGTGTATGCCACACTTTCTCTGAAAGTGTGGCATAACTCCTTGTGCTGCTTTGGAATTTGACGCTGCAAGCGGCAAATTCGGGCAGACAGCCGGTAAGCTGTCCCTCTCATCACTCTTTCTGCTGTCTGCTCCACACTTCACGCAAAAATGTGGCGTAACTCTGCAAAAGAAAATATGGGTCAGGTGTTGCATATCCATCACGAGTGTAGTAAAATAAAGAAAAGGAGGGCTGACCATGCCGGAAAAGAAGGTGGACTTGCGCGTTCAGCGCACCAAGGAGAACATCCGCCGGGTGTTTGAGGAGATGATCTGCGAGATGGACTATGAGGAAATGTCCATCAAGGAGCTGACCCAGCGGGCCAAAATCAACCGTAAAACTTTTTATCTGCACTACGACTCCCTGGACGACCTGCTTAGAGAGATTCAGAACGACCTGGCCCAGGACTTTATCAGGCGCACCGAGGGCATGGCGCCGCCCCGGGACATGGACAAGATCACCCGGGAGTTTTTCCTGTCCCAGGAGAGCCTGGGCAGGCTGGGGGAACGCATCACCTGCGCGGGCAGCTACCACTATGTGAGCCGCCGCATCACCGGCGACATTATGAGCCAGACCTGGACGAAAGGCCCCGGCGACCCCTTCCGGCAGGACATCATCATGACCTTTATCTCCCAGAGCACCCTGGCAATCTACAAGCAGTGGGTGGCCGACGGCAAGCGGATTCCGCTGGAGGAGATCATAGATTTGGCAATCCGGCTGGTGTGCCATGGGGTGGATGGGATAAAGATATAAAAGAAAAGCGCGGGCTTTCATGCCTCGCTTTTATAGTTAACGCATATAGTTAACGCACTTAAAAATCGGCTTTTCCGCTTGGTTCAAAAGAGGGGTACCTCTTTTGAACTGCGTTAACTATGTGCTTATTTGTCCAGCTCTGCCGAAACCTGCTTGAGGTAGTCCCGAATGGGCAGGTGCTGGGGGCAGTGCTTCTCGCACTGTCCGCACCCAATGCAGTCCCCGGCCTTGCCGTGGCTCTCGGTGAGGTTGGCGTAGTAAGTGGCGGCAACCATACCCTGTGGGCCGCTGAACCGCTTGAGGTTGTTATAGATGGCGAACACGTCCGGGATGGCAATGTTCCTGGGGCATTTGGCCTCGCTGACGCAGTACCGGCAGGCAGTACAGGGCACGGCGATGCTGGCCCGGATGATTTCCGTGGCTTTTTTGAGCGCGTCACTCTCCGCGTCGTTCAGCGGCTGGAAATCCTTCATGTAGCTGAGATTGTCCTCCATCTGCTCCATGTTGCTCATGCCGGAGAGGACGATTTTCACGTTCTCCTGGCTGGCGGCAAACCGGATGGCCCAGCTGGCGGTGGACAGCTCCGGACGCTGTTCCTTCAAAATCTTATCGGCTTCCTCGGGGATGCTGGCAAGGCTCCCGCCCTTGATGGGCTCCATGACCATCACCGGCTTGCCATGCTTTTCGCAGACCTCATAGCACCTGCCGGACTGGACAGTGGGGTCGTCCCAGTCCAGGTAGTTGAGCTGGATCTGCACGTACTCCACCTCCGGGTGGTCGGTGAGGATGCGCTCTAACAGGTCGGCGTCATCGTGGAAGGAGAAGCCGATGTGCTTGATCTTGCCCTCGGACTTCATCCTGGCGATAAAGTCGAAGGCATTGGTCTGCTGAGCTTTTTCGTAGTTGCCGCCGCCCAGGGCGTGGAGCCAGTAGTAGTCGAAATACTCCACCCCACAGCGCTCCAACTGCTCGTTGAAGATTTTGGGCAGGTCGTCGGCGGTGTTGACCGCGTACATGGGCATTTTGTCAGTGATGGTGAAGCTGTCCCGGGGGTAGCGGGAGGCTACCACCTCCTTGAACGCCCGCTCGGAATTGCCGCCGTGATAGGGCCAGGCGGTGTCGAAGTAGGCGCCGCCCGCTTTGATGAAAGCGTCCGCCATCTCCCGGAAAGCGGGGATGTCGATCTGTGTGTACTGGCCGCCCACGGTGGGCAGGCGCATGAGGCCGAAACCAAATTTTTGCATGGGGGTCCCTCCTGTTTTCTTTTCCGGAATTTCTATGGGAAAATTATAGCAGGCAAAGCCGGGAAAGTACACCACATTTCAGCGGGCGGAGGGGTTTATGCCACAGGCGGGGTGGAATTTTTGGGGGCATAGAGCATTCTTTCTTTTGGGCAAGGAAGCGCCGGTTCAATCTTTTTTGCAAACAGCCCATGCCGGTTGCAGTACCAATACAGCACCCCGCGCCCTCGGATAAAGAACCGGGCCTCCGCGTTCCCCTCGGGGTACAGTTTCACCCATTCAAAGCGCCCGCCGGTGCAGTAGGCAACGAAAGAAACGTAGTGTTCCTTTGTCATAGGGTGGGAAAGGGAGATAAAATATTCATCGTCTATCCCCTGGCACTGGATCTGATGCTCCTCATCCTCCGGCTCTGCCTCCAGCGCGGGAAGGGCCACGCCACAGCAGGAAATCACAGCCAGTCCCGTGGCCTGGAGGATGTTTCCGCAGATGGGGCAGACATATAGCTGGGACCGCAATAAGTTGGCTGAACGGTTCCGATTGATGATCTGTTCCCCGGACAGCAGCTCCGGCAGGGACACCTTCAGCGCCTTTGCCAAGGGTTCCAGCAGGGTGATATCCGGCAGGCCCTTGCCTGTCTCCCATTTTGAGACCGTCTTGTCGCTTATGCACAGTATCTCTGCAAGCTGTGCTTGCGTCAGGCCCTGCTTTTCCCGCAGGCTTTTGATGGTGGGGCCGGTGATATAGTGGTTCATGGGGGTTCGCCTCCTTTGCTGTGGCAATAGGATAGCACTTTTAGGAGAAGGGCGCAACCTACGGAACGTAGAGACTGGATGGGCTGCCCTTCACTCCTTGCTTTCTATAGGGCGCAAGGCTCTGTTCCAAACTGAATCTATCATATAATTTTAAACTGCTTCCACTTCCCAGATTTCAGCCGTACCGTATAGGCAATCGCCGAAGCAATCCAGTTCATGCACATGGCCACCGCGATGCCGGTCACGCCCCACGCCAGCCACTGGCCCAAAATGTAGCTGAACACCAGCCGCACCGCCAGGGTGGCAACAATGGACGCGATCATGGTAAACTGGATGTCCCCCGCCGCCCGCAGGCCGTTGCCCAGCTGGGTAAAGGGCGACACGAAAGCGCAGAACACATTGTGGATGACCACAAGCTGGAAGATGAGGGCCTTGGTCTCCTCCCCCAGGTTGTAGTACCGCAGCAGGAGGGGCGTGGCCGCCAGGATAAGCGCATTCCAGGCCACGGCGAACACGATGGAAATTTTCATTAACTTCTTAAAGTACATCTCGGCCTGGGCGCTGTCCCCGGCCCCCATGCACTGGCCAATCACCGTCACGAACACCGGCCCCATGGCAATGCCGGTCAGCGCCGCCAGAGACCAGATGCTCTGGGCCACGCCGTTTGCGGCAATCTGATAGGTGCCGAACAGGGCCACAATGCTGGACAGCGCCACCTTCACGAACTGGAATACCGCGCCCTCCAGGCCGTTGGGCACCGCCACCCGCAGGACGCGCTTTAATAAGCTGCCGTTCCAGCGGAAAATGTATTGATTTTCGTAGTGAATTTCGTTTTTCTTCCGGTAGGCCAGCCAGGTAATCACAATGGCCGAGAACATACGGGCCGCGAAGGTAGGCCATGCCACACCCGCTACCCCGGCTTTCAGCACAAACACGCCAATGTAGTTGCCTGCCACGTTGATAATATTGGAGAGGATGGAAACGACCATGGTGGTTTTGGTGTCGCCCAAACTGCGGTAAAGGGCCGCGCCCGCGTTGTACACAGCCAGAGCCGGGTAGCTGAGGGCCGATATCCATAAATAGGTGACGCAAGCCTGCATCACATCTTCCTCCACCCGGCCAAACAGGGCTGTCAGCATCCCGCGCCCGCCCAAGAGAACCAACCCCATGATGCCAATAGAAACCACTGTGGATATCATCAGAAGCTGCCCGGCGGACTCCCGGGCATTTTCTTTCTGCCCGCTGCCGATATACTGGCTGACCACCACGGCCCCGCCCGAGGCCAGGGCCGTAAATAAGTATAGGAATATGGCGCTGAAATTATTGACCAGGGACACCCCGGACACCGCCGCCTCCCCCGCCGAGCTGATCATGAAGGTATCGATGATGCCCACCAGCAGCACCAGAAGCTGCTCGAAGAACAGGGGGATGATCATCTTTTTCAGGTCTTGGTTTGAGAACATTTTTCTCCCTCCTAGGGCTTGTTTGAAAATAGTGGGAATGACGAATTTGGGGTCAGAAGTGGTCAGATTCCAGGAAAAAACTGCAAGTCAACCGGGGCCGGTTAACGAGGATTTTTGACGCGGAAGATGGCCGCTTATGGGCAAAAAGACGGCGTTCTTGATAGTTCAAACAAGCTCTAAAGAATTTCACTGGTTTTTTCTGCCTTTATGGAAACAGAAAACCGCTGGGGGCAATGTGGATTCCAGGGATACTTGATTAAGAATGACTTATATGAATCTTTTACAGCGCTCCCACTATTTTGTGCGGCACATAGAATTCCTCCAATGCCGCCAGGTCCTCCGGGGCGAGGGTAATGTCCAGCGCGGCTGCGGCATCATCAAAATACTTGGGCTTTGTGGCGCCGATGATGGGCGCGGTCACGCCTTTGGCAAAGTGCCAGGCGATGGCGATTTGGCTCATGGTAGCGTTGTGCTTTTCGGCAACCTCATGTACGCGCTTTACAATTTTATAGTCCTGCTCCTGGGTGCTGTCATATTTCCCAATAGCGACCTTATCTGTCTGGCTGCGGGCGGTGTCAGTTTTCCACTCCAGCCGGGAGAGCCTGCCAGCCGCCAAGGGGCTGTAAGGGATCAGGCTGACATTCATCTGTTGGCAGATGGGAATGAGCTCCCGCTCATCTTCCCGGTACAGAAGGTTATAGTGGTTCTGCATGGTGCTAAAGGGCGTCCAGCCATGTTTCTCCGCAGCAATCTGCATATTGTGGAATTGATACCCATACATAGCCGAGGCGCCAATCGCCCGCACCTTACCTGCCTTTACCAGCCCATGCAGGGCTTCCATGGTTTCTTCGATGGGGGTGTCTTTATCGAAACGATGGATCTGATATAAATCCACATAGTCGGTGCCCAAGCGCTTGAGGGAGCCGTCGATTTCCGCTTCTATGGCCTTTTTGGTAAGATGTTCCGGCGTGGTCAGGTTAAAAAACACCTTTGTCGCGATGCGTACCTCCTCACGCTTTGCCACATTTTTTAGGGCGCGGCCCAGAAATTCCTCGCTGGTGCCCCGGGCGTAGGTGTTAGCCGTGTCAAAAAAGTTGACGCCCACCTCCAAAGCGTGCCGGACCATCTCCTGGGTGGCGTCCTGATCCAGCGTCCACTGGTGGCCGCCCTCAATGTGTTCCCCAAAGCTCATGCAGCCCACACACAGCCTGGACACCGCTATATCTGTATTGCCTAATTTTGCGTATTTCATTGCTGATTCCTCCACTTTTTTATTGGGGGACACTTCCCCGGCTTTATTTTACAAAATAGACCGCACTCCAAGTCAAGCCTTTTATTGGGAAATCTTCGGCAGGTTTTTCTTCTGCCCGCGGCGTTGTCCAGATTCATTTTCTCCAAGGCTTCGTCAATTTTGGCGATACCCTCCGCCGTCAGCGCCACGTTGGCAGACGCAAGATTTTCCTTCATGCGCTCTACATTGCGGATGCCGGGGATAGGCACGACCTAGGGCTTTTTGCGGATCATCCAGCCCAAGCATACCTGGGCCATTGTAGCGAACTTTTCCTCTGCGGCGAAGCGGATCAGATCCAGCGCCTGCTGGTAATACCGGAAGCCTTCCTCCGAAAACTGGAACCGCCCGCTTCGGTTATCCTCCGGGGGGAGGGAAGGTGGGCTGCTCTGTATAGCGCCCGGAGCGGAAGCCCTTGGCAAGGGCGTAAAGGCCACCAAGGTGGGGCCCAGTTCCTTTTCCACCTTCTGCGAAGCGCTGGCTAGGGATGGCGGGACCACATACAAGACCTCCGCCGCTTGATTGCGGGAGCCTGCTTCGGCTATGGTAAATGATGCAGCGTGTCTGCCGCAACGTTATAGAACACCGCCCCCTTTCAAGTGTAATTTGCCAACAGAGTCAAATTACATAATCATTCCACTGCGCGCCCTGCTCCAGAAGATCCGCAATGGTGACGCTGTCCAGGCACTGGTTGACAACCCGGTCCAACTCTTGCCAGAGGGGCAACGTGCGGCAGGAAGCGGCCCTTGCACAGGGGGTGGCACCCGCTTTCAAGCAGGCAACCGGAGCCAGAGACTCCTCCGTCAGGCGGAGGATGGAGCCCACCGTGTACTGGTCGGGGGCCTTAGTAAGCTTGTACCCGCCGCCCTTTCCCCGAACGCCGGTAATAAGCCCAGCTTTCACCAAGACTTTAATAATCGCCTCCAGATATTTTCCCGAGATGTCCTGCCGCCGGGCGATCTCCTTTAGCGGGACGTAGCCATCCGTGGGGTGCTCCGCCAGGTCGGCCATGACCCGCAGGGCGTATCTTCCTTTTGTCGAAATGAGCATGGCGCACCTCCGTTTCAATAATAAACCTATTATACAAAATGGTTAATAGGAAATCAAGAGAATCATTTTCCAAATAGTCCTTGACAAACATATCTGGCGGGTATATAATACGCACAAACCTATTATGGGGGTTGGTAATAAATCGAAATGAGGAGGAAGCATCTCTTATGAGTAAAATCTACACGTCCGCCGACCAGTTGATTGGAAAAACCCCGCTTCTGGAACTGGGGCATATCGGCCGGCGGGAGGGGCTGGAGGCCCGGATCCTTGCAAAGCTGGAGTATTTTAACCCCGCCGGTTCTGTAAAAGACCGCGTTGCAAAGGCCATGATCGATGACGCGGAGGCAAAGGGGATCTTGAAGCCTGAGTCGGTAATCATCGAGCCTACATCCGGCAACACCGGCATTGGCCTGGCCTCTGTGGCGGCGGCCAAGGGCTACCGCATCATCATCACCATGCCAGAGACCATGAGCGTGGAGCGCCGGCAGATCATGCAGGCATATGGCGCGGAACTGGTTCTCACCGAGGGGGCAAAGGGTATGAAGGGGGCCATTGCCAAGGCCGAGGAGCTGGCCAAGGAGATCCCGAACAGCTTTATCCCGGGGCAGTTCGTAAACCCCGCCAACCCCGCCGCCCATAGAGCCGCCACCGGCCCGGAGATCTGGGAGGACACGGACGGGAATGTGGATATCTTCGTGGCGGGCGTGGGCACCGGCGGCACGATCACCGGCGTGGGGGAGTATTTGAAGAACCAAAACCCTAACGTGAAGATCGTGGCGGTGGAGCCTGCCGCCTCTCCAGTTTTGAGCAAGGGTACCGCCGGAGCCCACAAGATACAGGGCATCGGCGCGGGCTTTGTGCCGGAGGTGCTGAGCACCCAGGTCTACGATGAGGTCATCGCGGTAGAGAACGAGGACGCGTTCGCTGCTGGAAAGCTGGTGGGCCGTGCCGAGGGCGTGCTGGTAGGCATCTCCTCCGGCGCGGCGGTGTGGGCGGCAATCCAGCTTGCAAAGCGCCCGGAGAATCAGGGAAAGACCATTGTAGCCCTTCTGCCTGATACAGGCGACCGGTATCTTTCCACACCGCTGTTTGCGGAGTGAGATCTTGATAGTTGATTGTATAGGCACCCCCGCACCATTCGCGGCTGGAGCCTTAAGCACCGTCTTGCTTGCAGATTTTCCGTGATAGCGCACAGCTTTCGCTGGTCAATGGTGAGATGGACGGCGCTCAATCTGTACACTCTGAAGAAAAATCTGACTGCGCAAATACGGTACTTAGAATTGTGCGGTATTGCCTATAGATAGATTATTTGGCATCATCTCCTTAAATTGAGAGAGAGAGGGAATTACCAATGAACAACTATAAATTTGAGACTTTACAGCTTCACGTGGGCCAGGAGCAGCCTGACCCCGCCACCGACGCCCGGGCCGTGCCCATCTACCAGACCACCAGCTACGTCTTTCGGAACTCTGCCCACGCGGCGGCACGTTTCGGCCTTGCCGACCCTGGCAATATCTACGGCCGGCTCACAAACTCCACCCAGGACGTGCTGGAAAAGCGCCTAGCCGCGCTGGAAGGGGGCGTAGCCGCCCTGGCCACGGCCTCGGGCGCAGCGGCTATCTCCTACACCATCCAGGCCCTGGCCCAAAACGGCGACCATATCGTGGCCCAGAAAACCATCTATGGCGGCAGCTACAACCTCTTGGCCCACACCCTGCCCCAGTTCGGCGTGGAGACGACCTTTGTGGACGCACACGATCTCAAGGAACTTGAGGGGGCCATCCGGTCCAATACCAAGGCCGTCTACCTTGAGACCCTGGGCAACCCCAACGCTGACATCCCCGATATTGACGCGATTGCCGGAATCGCCCATGCCCACGGTCTGCCCCTGGTGATAGACAACACCTTCGGCACGCCCTACCTGATTCGGCCCATCGAGCACGGCGCGGACATTGTGGTGCACTCGGCCACTAAGTTTATCGGCGGCCACGGCACCACCCTTGGCGGCGTTATTGTGGACAGCGGCAAGTTCGACTGGAAAAAGAGCGGCAAGTACGCCCCCATTGCCGCGCCCAACCCCAGCTACCATGGGGTCAGCTTTGTGGACGCTGTGGGGCCTGCCGCCTTTGTGACCTACATACGCGCCATCCTTCTGCGAGACACCGGTGCCACGCTCTCTCCCTTTAATGCTTTCCTGCTTTTGCAGGGTGTTGAAACCCTCTCCTTGCGCCTGGAGCGCCACGCCGGGAACACCAAGAAGGTGGTGGAGTTCCTCTCCAAGCACTCCCAGGTGGAGAAGGTCAATCACCCCAGCCTGCCGGACCACCCGGACCACGCCCTGTATGAAAAATACTTCCCCAGCGGCGGCGCGTCCATCTTCACCTTCGAGATAAAGGGCGGGCAGGCAGAGGCGCATAAGTTTATCGATAATCTGGAGATATTCTCCCTGCTGGCGAACGTGGCAGACGTGAAGAGCCTGGTGATACACCCGGCTACCACCACCCACTCCCAGCTCTCCCCAGAGGAGCTCATCGACCAGGGCATAAAGCCCAACACTATCCGGCTGTCCATTGGCACCGAGCATATTGACGATATTCTTGCAGACCTTGAGAAGGGGTTTGCGGCGGTGAAGTGAGGGGCAGACTTTTGCAAATAAAGAAAAGGCATGAGGGTATAGCGCCCCATGCTTTTTCTTTTGCGAACTATAGGCTTTGCATAGGGCTTGTTCAGGATCACAGGAGTCAATATCGATAGGGGAATTGAGCACATTCTATACTATAATATTGGCGGCTAAATCTGCTAGCCCTGTCCCAAAGGCGAAGCCGTTTAATCGCAATTTCATCCATGCCGCAGGCCCGCAGCACTTTTTTCAGCCAGCTTTCAACGCTGCCATTTGCGTTCTTCTGTGCCCTGATTGTATGACCATGGGCGTTTCCTCCCATCTGAATTGTTTGGAAAATCAGATAGAGAGGTGGGGGCGGCAACCTCCAAAGATGTACAAGAGCTGCTGGGGCACGCTGACATTCGTACAACCATGAATGTCTATGCCCACGCTGAAAGAGACTCCAAAAGGGCGGCAGCCAGGCTGCTGGACAAGCTGGCGAGTGGGGAGTAAGAAAGTGTCCCTTATGGGAAGCTGGTAAGGGACAAAATGAGGGGCAAAAGGGAAAAAACATGGCTATGCCCCCGCATAAACCCAGTGTTTCGGCGGGGTGTAGGAATAAACAGCAAAAAACCGCGCCCAACCGCGCGGTTTTTTGCCCAAATATTTTTTTGGTTTTCCTAGGATGGCTGGGCTGGCGAGATTCGAACTCACGGGTGACGGAGTCAAAGTCCGTTGCCTTACCGCTTGGCGACAGCCCAATATGGAGAACACGGAGCCTAATCACAAGAATTAAACTCCGTGCCCATTTGTGTGGGGTGGGTGATGGGACTCGAACCCACGGTCTCCAGAGCCACAATCTGGCGCTTTAACCAACTAAGCTACATCCACCACAATGGCGCGCCAAAAGGGACTTGAACCCCTGGCCTACTGCTTAGAAGGCAGTTGCTCTATCCAGCTGAGCTATTGGCGCACGAACGGGGAAGAACCTTTGGACCCGCTTATAAAATTGCAAAAGGGCCTGGGCAATAAAATTACCCAGAGATAAATTGCCTGGAGCGGGTGATGGGAATCGAACCCACACAACCAGCTTGGAAGGCTGGTGTTCTACCACTGAACTACACCCGCAAAAACCCGCTGCAATACCGGCGGGACAAATATTCCCAACGCTATAACACTATACCACATTTTAATCTATTCGTCAAGCCTTTTTTGACAGGAATAAAAAGTTTGTGCGCCCCTCTGCACACGTTTGTTTTGTTAAAACCTATAGAGTCTTATGATGCGGACATTCTGGCAAACTTGGACTCCGCACAGAAATTTCCGGGCGGGGACAAAAGAATCAAAAAGAGGATATTCTTGGTAGTATAGCTAGAGTCTGTTTTAAAATCGGAGAAATGCTGGCGCCTTTCCAGGTTTTTTGAGGCCGAAGCCACCATTTCTGGGCAAAACTGACCCTGTTTCGGAGTTTTCACACAGACTCTAGGGCTTGTTTGAACAAAGGCGGCGTTTTCGATGTTTCAAATAAGCCCTAAGCGCAGCAAGAAAAATTGCGTGCTTGCCAGAGCAAGCACGCGGGGAATAATTTAGAGGAAACGTGAACAGCGAGAAAAAACCTTATTTTACCACCTGATACACACTTATCGTGTGCAGCACACTGCCCGCCAACACAAACAGATGGAATACCGAGTGCATATACGGCACCCGCTTGCCAAAGCCATACAGCACCGCTCCTACTGTGTACAGCACACCCCCAGCCAGCAGGCACCAAAAGCCTGTGCCGCTTAGGTTGGTCCATAAGGTGCCCATGGCAAAAACCACCACCCAACCCATGGCTAGGTAACAGATCATGGAAAAGACCTTAAAGCGTTCGACACTTATGGCATTAAGAATGATGCCCGCCAGGGCCGCAGCCCACACCACACCAAACATAGCCCACCCCTGGGCGCCTCCCAGGCAAACCAGGGTAATGGGGGTATAGGTGCCGGCAATGAGCAAGAAGATGGTGCAGTGGTCAATGGAGCGAAACACCACTTTGGCCTGATTTAGGCCCAGACCATGGTAGATGGCCGAAGCTGCAAAAAGCACCACCATCATGGCCCCATACACAGCGGTGGAAACAACTTTCACGGGGATCTTTTCACAAAATATCAGCAACAATACTAGAGAGGCTACGGAAATTAGGGCGGAGACCCCATGGGACACAGAGGAAAAGACCTCCTCGCCCAAAGAGTAAAGGGGCAGGCCCAGGGCTTGACATTTGTTCCGGCGAGAGGCAGAGAGCCGGGGGCGGGAGAGGTTCATGGTAGTGTCCATCATTCACCGTTCCTTTCTGTGCAAAATATCGCTTTTTGATTCGTGTTATCTAGTTTTATAAACTAGATTTTATCTTATTATACACCGTGACTTTGCGGTTGTCAAGAAGAAACTTGTTTCCGAAAAAAATTAACAAGTCGAATTGCAACGCCAGATCGTGTCCCTGTCAGTGTGTCCGCGCGCCTTTTGGTGGGAAAATTCTTGAAGTACGCGAGTATAAAAGGGCGCCAAGCGGCCGTAGGGGAGGCTTGAATCTGTATTTTCCCCAATTCACATGCTCATATCCGTATGTGAAAACGGTCTAGAGAAATATTGGGGCCTGTTTGAACAATCGGAAACGACCGTCTTTTTGGACATAAGCGGCCCCTTTCCGCCTGGAAAATTTTCGGAAATCCGCAAGATTGGCGCGGCTAACCACAGCGCTTTTTCTCCTTGCAATCCACCTCTTCTGCCCATAAATTCATCATTTCCTCTCTTAACTATTATTACAATACAAGTTCTAAAAATCCAACGAATCTTTAATCTTCCGCCGCTGTTTTGCCAGGGCCTTGCTAGGCTGCCCCCGCTTTTTCCGCCTGCCTAGGCCGGACTCGGACATCAGCCGCTGGTAGCTCTTCCAGCGTTCCCAGGAGAGTTCTCCCCGCTCCAGGGCCATGCGGATGGCGCAGCCAGGTTCTTTCTCGTGTTTGCAGTCAGAAAAGCGGCACTGCCCCAGAAAGGCCTCTACATCTGGAAAGGCGGTGGATACGCCCTGGGCGGCGTCCCACATGCCTAGCTCTCGCATGCCTGGGGTGTCGATTACAAGAGCGCCCCCGGCCAGGAGCAACAACTGCCGGTGGCTGGTGGTGTGGCGGCCTTTACCGTCCCGCTGGCGGATGCCGCCGGTGGACATCACCTCTTCTCCAGCCAGCCGGTTGATAACACTGGACTTGCCCACTCCAGAAGAGCCTAAAAACGCCGCGGTGCTGCCAGGGGGCAGCATTGCTTCCAGCTCCGCAAACCCATAGCCCGTCTTGGCGCTGACAGCCAGCACCGGCGTCTCACCACCCACGGCCTGGGCCAAAGCCAGCTTTTCCTGGTGGTCCCCGGGTAGGTCTGCTTTTGTCAATAAAATCACGGGCTTTGCCCCGCTGTTTAGGGCCTGGGACAAATAGCGCTCTAGGCGTTTTACGCTAAAGTCCTGGTTGAGAGACTGGACCATAAACACCAGGTCCATGTTGGCGGCCACGGCCTGCTGGACGCCGTGCCAACTGTCCATGCGGGAGAAAAAGCTCTTCCTGGGCAGCGTCTTTACGATCTGCCAGTCTCCACAGGCAGGGGCCGCCAGCACAAAGTCGCCGGTGGTGGGAAACACAGCCCCTTTCTCATAAAAATATTCCTTGGTTTTCAGCTGGCCGAACCGTTCCCCCTGAGGGGTGATTAACTGCCAGCGGTCTTTA
This sequence comes from Acutalibacter intestini, assembly GCF_034334985.1. Lineage (NCBI taxonomy): Bacteria > Bacillati > Bacillota > Clostridia > Eubacteriales > Acutalibacteraceae > Acutalibacter > Acutalibacter intestini. The sequence continues at coordinate 14,586 of NZ_JAWXXL010000029.1, forward strand.
AAAACCGCGGTGACCCGGGCCGGGGCCAGGGAGCCGCTTTGTGGCAGAAGGGCGGCAGGAAAGCCGTACTTCCGCAAGTCGATATTTGTCATAGATTCCCTCCTGAATTTCTGTTATGCCGCAATGGTGAATGTGCTTCATATGATTGTCCATAAAACATACCTCCTTTTCTCTTCCGCGGCCCATACAACGCAAAAAGAGCGCTCCCCCACAAAAACAGGGAGCGCTCTTTACAAAGCGGGCCTTAGCGGCGGGCCGAAACAGCCCTGGCAGTGGGCCGGCAGCGGTTCTCACTGTTTATCGTATGCAATTGAAGCATGGGGCCCACCTCCTTTATTGTTTGGGATTTGTTCTCGCAAGCAGTCGAAAAAAAACTGGGATTAGGACTTGTTTGAGCATAGAGGGAACGACAGACTTTTGCCCAGAAGGGGGCCATTGCAAAGAAAAACCGCAGGTCAATCTTCCGATTGGCGAGGATTTTTGATGCGGAAAGGGCCGTTTATGGGCAAAAAGACGACGTTTTTGATGTTTCAAACAATCCCTAACTGTAAGAACCAGTTTTAATATATCATAACCGCACGGCGGTGTCAAGAGAAAACGCTGCAATGCGCGCTGTTCCAGCCAGCGCGTTTTTTTCCGCTGATTCTAAATAGCTTTTTATGCCAGCAGGGCTCATTGACATCCTCTTTCCAAAGGGATATAATAAAAAATACGTCTTAAAGCCTATAGGAGATCATGGAATGCAGACCATTGAAACCCAGCGCCTTTTGCTGCGCAATGTAACCCTTCAGGATGGCCCCGCCCTGTTCACCATGCTGGGGGACGAGCAGACCTGTTTGGACGACGGGGGCTATCACGCCTGTGCCTCTATGGAAGACCCGGGCTTTTTGCAAAACTTAAAGTGGCTGGCTAAGCATGACCAGCACTACCTGGTGGTGGAAAAGGGCGCTGGGCAGGGGGCGGGTCTTATCCACCTGATGGACGCCCACCGGGGGGTGCCGGCGGTGGAGCTGGGGTATATCATCAGCAAAAAATTCCGGCGGCAGGGATATGCCCGGGAAGCCCTCTCCGGCGTGATCGCCCATCTGTTTGCCACAGAAGCCCAGATGGTTACGGCAGAGTGCTATGCCTACAACCTGGCCTCCCGGCGGCTGCTGGAGTCTTTGGGATTTGCCCAAGAGGGCGTGCGCCGTAAAGCCCTTCTGCATCCCCAGCGGGGCGTCATCGATACGCTGCTGTTCTGCCTGGAAGGGCCTTAACCGCAAACAGCGCCTAGGCCCAAAACTTTCCAGCACACCGCGCCCCGCCCCCAGCAGGGCCAAGGATGTGGATGCTTTTCGGCGGCGCATCCCGCTTCCTTTTTTACTTTTAGTTATTATACAAAGCTGCTTGCCGTGGCCGGTGGGCGAAAATATCTGTAAGAAAGCTGTAAAGACGCCTGCCTTGTTACCCGGCCAGGGGTTCTCACTTCTCATGCTCCCGCGTAGAAGTTCTTAGGCCGCCCAAAAGCCATTACCCAAAAGCCATTATTATAAATACTTTGAGGTCCATGCTATGAAATCCATATTTTCCGCTCTTTCCCGCTCACCCGAATATTCTGCTCTAGCCCGGGCCATTGATACTGGCGCCGCCCCTGCCGTGGCCGCAGGGCTTTCTGGCGTGCATAAGTGTGTGGTCATTGCCGCCCTGTGCCACCAGACCGGCCGCCGGGGCCTGGTCATTGCCGCCGACGAGGCGGAAAGCCAGCGCTTTTTTGAGGACCTCTCCGCTTTAGGGCTGGCTCCTACGCAGTACCCTATGCGGGACTTTAACTTTCGGGATACGGCTGTCTCTTCCCGAGAGTATGAGCGCCTGCGGCTGGAGGCACTCTCTAAAATGCAAAACGGCTCTTGCAACTGTGTGGTGGCCTGTATTGACGCCGCGCTGCAATACACCATGGGCCCCCAGCAGCTAAAGAGCCGTTTGTTCACGATTGCCCCCGGGCGGGAGCTGCCCATAGATGGGCTGCTCTCCGCTCTGGTAAACTGTGGCTACACCCGGGAGGACCAGATTGAGGGGCCGGGGCAGTTCAGCCGCCGGGGAGGCATTGTGGACTTCTTTTCCCCCAGCGCACCCCAGCCTGTGCGGGTGGAGTTTTGGGGGGATGAGGTAGACTCGGTGAGCTTTTTCGACCCAGCCACCCAGCGCCGCACCGACCCAGTGGACCAGGTGGACCTGGCTCCCTGCGTGGAGGTGATCCCCGACGGGCCGGACCTAATTAAAAAAATAGAGGCCCTTTCCAAGAGCCTACGGGGCAAGCGGGCCCCAAAGGCCCGTCAGGTGCTGGAAGCCGAGGTGGAAAAGCTGAAAAACGGCCTGCGGCCCGGCTCGACGGACAAATTCCTGCCCCTGATGTACGGCGGGGTTTCAACCCTGTTTGACTACTTCCCTGCCGAGGAGTGCCTGCTGTTTTTCTCTGAGGGGAACAAGCTGAAAGAGCGCATTCGCACGGGGCTGGTCCAGTGGGGCCAGGACCTGGCCGCCTACTTGGACGAGGGCCTGTTGTGCAAGGGCCTGGACGCTTACAGCGAGACCTGGGAGTACGCCCTGGGCCAGGCCCAGCGGGTCCCCACGGTGTTTATGGACGTGTTCGCCCGGGGCAGCTATGAAGTGCCCACCAAGACTTTGGCCAATTTTAACGTGCGGCAGTTTCCCGCCTGGGGGGGCGGGGTACAGCTTTTGCAGGAGGACCTGACTGCCCTTTTGAACCAAGGCAGGGCCTGTGTGGTGCTCTCCGGTACCCAGCGGGCGGGAGAGGCCCTGGCCGCCGACCTGAAACAGTCTGGTCTGCCCACCTCCTATATTGAAAACCCCTCCACCGCCGCCCGGGGTACTGTAACGGTTACCAGCGGGGTACTTTCCGCTGGCTTCGACTGGCCGGACGCGGGCTTTGCCCTAATTGCCCGGGGCCGCATTGCCATGCAAAAGAGCCGTAAGGCCAAGAAAAACAAGCACGCCAAGGAGATTTCCAGCCTTTCAGAGCTGAATCCAGGAGACTTTGTGGTCCATGCCTCCCACGGCATCGGGGTGTTTGAGGGCATCCACAAGCTGGAGATGAACGGCGTGGCCAAGGACTATATCAAGGTGCGCTACCAGAAAAACGACACCCTGTATATTCCCGTCACTCAGCTGGACATGGTTTCCAAATACATCGGCCCCAAAGAGGACGCCGCCGTACGCCTAAGCCGCCTGGGCGGGGCAGACTGGCAGCGGCAGAAAGCCAAAGTGCGGGCCGCTGTGAAAGACATTGCCAAAGAGCTGATTCAGCTATACGCGGCCCGGATGCGGCAGAAGGGCTTTGCCTTTCCTCCTGATGGAGAGTGGCAGCGGGATTTTGAGGCCAGGTTTGAGTTTGACGAGACTGAGGACCAGCTGCGCTGCGTGAGCGAAATTAAAGACGATATGGAGCGGGAGCCCCCTATGGACCGGCTGCTGTGCGGCGACGTGGGCTTTGGCAAAACCGAGGTGGCCCTGCGGGCCGCCTTTAAGTGCGTGACCAGCGGCAAGCAGTGCGCCATTCTGGTGCCCACCACCATTTTGGCCTGGCAGCACTACCAGACCATTCTAAAGCGGATGGAGGGATTTCCCGTGGACGTGGAGCTGCTCTCGCGGTTTCGCAACCCCAAGCAGCAGGACCAGATTATCCGCAAGGTAAAGCGGGGCGGCGTGGATATTGTGGTGGGCACCCACCGGCTGGTCTCCAAGGACGTGGGCTTTAAGGACCTGGGGCTGGTGATTATTGACGAGGAGCAGCGCTTTGGCGTGGCCCAAAAAGAAAAACTAAAGGCCCTGTGTCAGTCCGCCGACGTGCTCACCCTGTCCGCCACCCCCATTCCCCGCACCCTGAACATGGCCCTCTCCGGCATCCGAGATATGTCCGTCATTGAGGAGGCCCCCCAGGACCGGCACCCAGTGCAGACCTATGTGATGGAGCATGACCGGGGGGTGATCTGCGACGCCATCCGCCGGGAGCTGCGGCGGGGCGGGCAGGTTTACTATTTGCGCAACGACGTGGCCGCTATTCCCCGCATTGCCGCCCAGATCCAGCAGGACATCCCCGAGGCCCGAATCGGCATGGGCCACGGCAAGATGGACGAGGAGGAGCTTAGCGAGGTGTGGCGGCAGCTGCTGGACCATGAGATAGATGTTTTGGTGTGCACCACCATTATTGAGACCGGCGTGGATGTACCCACGGCCAATACCTTGATCATTGAAAACGCGGACCGCATGGGCCTTAGCCAGCTGCACCAGCTACGGGGCCGGGTGGGCAGAAGCAACCGCCGGGCCTATGCCTACCTGACCTATACCCCCAATAAGGCGCTGACAGAGATTGCCCAAAAGCGCCTTTCCGCCATCCGGGAGTTTACCGAGTTCGGCTCGGGCTTCAAAATTGCCATGCGAGACCTGGAAATCCGCGGCGCGGGGAATATCTTAGGGGGCGAGCAGCACGGCCACATGGAGGCTGTGGGCTATGATATGTATGTGAAGCTGCTCAACGAGGCGGTCAGTTTAATGAAGGGCGAGACCCCTGCCCAGCCGGTGGACGAGGGCTGTCTGGTGGATATGCAGATACAGGCCCATATCCCCGAGGATTATATCGATAGTATTAACCTGCGGCTGGACGTGTACAGGCGCATTGCCGAGGTGCGCAGCCAGGAGGACGCCCTGGATGTCACCGACGAGCTCATCGACCGGTTTGGAGAGCCGCCCGAGGCTGTGAAGGGGCTTATCGACGTGGCCCTGTTGCGCAACCGGGCGGGACTGCTGGGCATTTCGGAGATCAAGCAGCAGGGTGGGGCCCTGCTGCTGTATAAGAACGGCATGGACATGGAGCAGGTGGGCCGTTTGGTGAAGAAACTGCCGGGCCGGGTGCTGCTTAGCGCGGGAAGCCGCCCCTACCTAAGCGTAAAGCTGCAAAACCAGCCGCCAATGGAGGCGCTCTCTCAAGCGCTGGATGTTATGGAGGAATAAGGGGACAGAGGAGCAGCTCCGCCCTATTTCTCCAGCTCCTTTGGGGACGTTTGTTCCGAATGCGATTATCATAAAACGTTTCTTTGGCGAAGTCAAGAGAAAGCAGGAGATGGCCGTGGTGAAAAAACTGTTGAAGATTTTAGGAACCGTGGTGTTGGCGCTGGTGGTAGTGTTGGCAGCATTTTTTGCTTATGCCCAGTATAAGAATTGGAAAACGCTGAACACCCCCATTCTGCCGGATGACTACTACAAGTCGTTTGCTAAGACGTTTCCTGCGGGTGGTAAGCTGGAGGAATACTATGTAGGTAAAGGCAGCTATGAGGTGGAGCATCTGGAGTACAAATCGGACAACAAATCCATCGGCACCATCCGTGTATACTACCCCGCTGAGCTGAAAACCAGCGGCAAGCAGTACCCTGTGGTGATGGTGGTGAACGGGAGCAACACACCCGCCAAAATTTATCTGCCCTTTTTCCAACGTTTGGCCTCCTGGGGGTTTGTCGTCGTAGGTACGGATGACCCCCAGGCCGGCACCGGCGAGACAGCTTCCATTGCTTTAGACTTTGTGCTAACCGAGAGTGAGATTGCCAGTCAAATCGACCGGGAAAATATCGGAATTACCGGGTATTCCCAGGGTGGCGCGGGGGCGCTGGGCGCAGCCACCAAATATGGAAACAGCCACCTCTACAAAGCAATCTTCACTGGCAGCGCGGCGTATCCATTACTGGCCACCAGCATGGGATGGGAGTATGACAGCTCCCAAATTACCATTCCTTATTTTATGACGGCGGCCACTGGCACTTCTGATGACTTGGGTGTGGCAGACATCCATGCTGAATTTGGCGGTGTGGCACCCTTGGCCTCGTTAATAGAAATTTATGACAGCATGACAGACGATGTATTGAAAATTCGCGCTCGTGTTGCCGGAGCCGAACATGAGCAGATGCAGGTACGGACGGATGGGTACATGACCGCATGGATGCTCTACCTCCTTAAGGACGACCAGGAAGCCGGGAAGGTGTTTTTGGGGGAAAACGCCGAAATCCTGAGTAATGCCAACTGGCAGGATGTAGAGAAGAATAATTAAAACAAGCAATATAACTGCCGTACAACGGCAAAAGAAACAAGCTATCAGCATTCGGAAACGGAATGCGCAGCCAGTCCCGGCAAGGGGCTGTTCAAAGGGGTTGGGACGCTGTCCCAGCCAGCAAGCAAAAACGGATTTCCGGCGGTAACGCTGGAAGTCCGTTTTTGCTTGCCAAGGTTATCCCGGAACGGGATAACCTTCTTTTTCTCGAAAAAGAACAAAGCCGGTGAGAAATTTGTTAAATTCACTCACCAGCTCAATTCGTTTCAAATTTCTCGGATCGTTCGGTTCGTTCTTTCATGGTTTCCTGCGTATGGTGCAAGAGGGTTTCACGCATTTCTGACGGGCAGCTGCAATACAACATCTTCATCTGACTGGCTCCCTCATCTTCCGTGGAAACATCTGGATTGATTAAAGAATCCAGAGAAATCGGCAGTACCTTTGCCAGTGCTTTCAAAATCAAAAAGGACGGATTCATCTGCCCTTTTTAAATCTTGGCAATCTGCTTGACAGATACATGGCTCATATCAGAAAGCTCCTGCTGTGTCAGGTCTTTTCTTTTTCGGGCTTCCCGCATTTTTTGCCCTAAAGCGGTTAAATCATCAATCGGCATAATCATTCACCTCGAATATATTCTATCGTGCCGATTTGCACAAAGGAATAACCTTACAGTGATCATTCCTATACCTTTGATGGCAAGCATCTGCTCGCTTTCGGGTATCTTTTTGCACAAACTTTCTATCTCTTCCATAATGGAATCAAGCTGTGCCATTTTATATTCGTAATCCGCAAGCAAAAGTTTCATTTCATACCTGGCTGCCGAAGAGCCTTTCTTTAAGCCTATGCTTCGTTTGGCTGTTTCACACAGGATCGCTGCCCTTTTTATCCCAACAGCTCTTAACTTTGCATCACGCCAGATTTGATTGATTTTCTCAGCTCCAAGTTCCACTATTGCTCTCGGAGTACAAGCTGCTTTTAAAAGCAGCATACTGCTTTGTGTTTCATAATCCCTAAACACTTCTTTGTATTCAGGGAAATATATGGCGAACCATCTGGCAAATCTGTTTTTGATCTGGGTAAGTTCCCTGACAAGTCTCTTACGATTGGCCACCATAATTCTTAAATCAGCATACACACCATCTGGTGTATATGGTATTGAATATCTTCCTTCAATGACAAGCTTTGCTATCACCTTGGGATCTTTTCTGTCATTCTTACTTTGGCTGTTATCATCCAGTTCCTTGGTCTGCTTTACCGCATAAGGGTTAACCATAACCAGCAGGATGCTTTCATCCTCAAGATAAGCACCAAGGTCAAACCAGTAATGGCCGGTTGGTTCGATTCCTACAATGACATCTGACTTTTTGTACCTGTCTTGTAACCACCGCATCCAGTCTTTGAAGTTTTCAAAGCCTTCTCTGCTGTTGCTGAATTTAAAAACCTTCCCAAGTTCAATGCCCCGCCAGTCAAAAACTCTGGCATAATGTGTAGTACTTCCAATATCGATTCCAACTACCAAAGTTGATTCTTTTACTTGATTGATTTTCTCATTTTGTTTACAATTCATATGTGGGTGTCTCCTTTGAAAAATGATTTTTATTAACCGCCAAGTTAACAATCATTATTCTATGGGCGACACTCATTTTTTGCAAACCCGCTATTTGTTACTTAACAGGAATGCTCCTTTTTCTTTCTTCCGCACTGGTAGCCTGCAAATCCAAAGATTCCCGCACCGGCTGTAAATGCCGCCGCAAGGCTGACCCACAAGCCGAGGTTAAAGTCGTCGCCTGTTTTCGGTGTGTCACGCAGCTCGTTGTGCATGGTTACGGTTGCCGTTTCATCCACTTTGACCGTCACTTTCTGGTTGGCGGGCAGGATATAGCCAGAGGATGTCTTGAAGATTTTTAATGAGCCTTTCTGCGCTTCATTCAAGAAGCCCTTGCCCGCTTCATTCTCCACGTTGTAGGTCTTGCCGTTTTCCTCGATGGATACGGGATAGACGTTCTCATCCAGAACAAATCCTGTCGGGGCTGTTTTCTCACGGACAAGGTACTTACCGTATCTGAGGTCGTTCATCTGGTACACGCCTTTCTCCACCTCGCCCATCTCGCCGAGAAGCTCATCTTTCTTGTCCAGTTTTCCATCTTCGTTTGTATCAGAGTAAATTTCAAATATCGCACCTGTGAGCTTGTTGTCGGGATAGTCCTTGTCTACCTTAGTCAGAGCGATATTGCCTTTGATGAAGTAGTTTACAAGCTCAATCTCCACAACTTCGTCAACCTCGCTGATTGTTACGCTGATTTCTTCCTCGGATAGTACATATCCTTTCGGGCTTTCGATTTCACGGATTACCCATGTGCCATACGGAACTTCCCCAAAAGAAAAACTGCCGTCATCCTCGGATGTGGCAGTTGCAATCGCATTTTCCTTTGTATATTCCGTTGTCCCCGTCTGAAAGATGCCGATTAACGCACCGCCTAAATCTTCGCCGTCCTCGTTGGATTTCCTGCCGCTGACAGAGCCGTAAATCAGTTCGTTTTCAATGGCTTCGCCCTCATTTGCCGTGATATTCACAACGGCTGTTTCCTGCCCTGCGTACTCAAAGTCAACAGGGTATTTCTCATCGCTGACAAGGTAGGCGGCATTTGTTGATATTTCCTGCACATAGTAGCTGCCCATCGGTAAATCGCTGATAGCTTTTCCGTGACCGTTCTCATCAAGGAAGATGACTTCAATCAATCCGTCCGCAGGGATAACAGAGCCGTCGGCTGCGGTAATCTCCTCGGCGGCATACAGACCGAACGTAACGTCCTTGATTTCGCCGTTGTTCCCTACGCCGTATGCTTCATCCACCTCAAGGGTTTTGTTGAGGTCGATTTCCATACGCTGACGCTCATTGTAAAACTCCGTGCCTGTTTCCGTCACTTCGATTTCCTGCCCCGCATACACAAGCTCCACGACATGGATTTCATCGTTTAATACCATGCCAAACAGATAAGTATAATAAGGTTATAGGGAAGCGCGCACCCTCAAAGAAGGGAGGTTACACACCATGAAGAGGCAGACAGAGAAATACAAACTCACCGCCCTATACGAAAGACTCTCCCATGACGATGAGCGAGCCGGGGAATCCGTCAGCATAAAGAACCAAGACGGCATTTGTCAAGGATATTTTCGCCGAAAAAAGCAAGACTTCAATTTTTATAGTCCTGTCTTTCATCTGAGGACTGAACATAAGGTCGCCATGCAAAATTAGCAGGGTGACCTTTCTTGTGTTTGCTCGAATGCAAATTCGCAACAAATTGCGAAAAACTGTTGTAATGAGCATAAAATCGTGGTATAATCTTTATTGGCTATTTATAGTTCATAATGTACCGAGTAATACCCGTTGCAGTTTTAACGTTGGAGGACGGTCATGTCGATTTCATATAACAGATTATGGAAGTTGTTGATAGATAAGAATATGAGCGTTGCCGAAATGCGTAGAGCTGCTGACATCGCGCCGAACACGGTTACCCGGATGAGAAAAGATCAAGAAGTAACTATGATGGTACTTGAAAAAATATGTGAGGTCCTGGATGCGGATTTCGGAGATATTGTAGAATATAAAAAATAGCATTTACGGAGGAACCTCATGTTAAAAGATAAGAGTATGACGTATGTGACGCTGTTTAGTTCGGCTGGTGTTGGCTGTCACGGTTTTCAAATGGAAGGATACCGTTGTATTGCTACTAATGAAATCATTGAACGGCGGATGCAAGTACAACGTTGCAACCATAAATGCGAGTACGATTCTGGCTATATTGTTGGTGATATTACATCAGATGTGATTAAACAACGAATTTACTCTGAAATTCGTAAATGGAAGCATAAAGGAAATGATCGTGTAGATGTCATTATTGCTACGCCGCCCTGCCAGGGTATCAGCGTCATTAACCACAAAAAGAATGACAAGGAAATAAATAGAAATAGCCTCGTAGTTGAGTCTGTTGAGATTATCCGTCAGATTAATCCGAGATTTTTCATTTTTGAGAATGTCATGGCTTTCCAAAAGACACTTTGCATTACTCCAGATGGACGGACTGTTCCAATCGGAGAGTATGTCAGAGAGGTTCTTGGAAAAGACTATGTTATTTCTGGGCGTATTTTGAACTTTATGAATTATGGCTCAAATTCCTCTCGAACGAGGACACTGATGATTGGTGTCGATAAGGCGTATCGGAATAACATCACTCCATATGATCTTTATCCAGAGTTCAGGCCAGAAAAGACGTTACGGGAAGTAATTTATGATTTTCCAAGACTTGAGTGGGGAGAGATTTACGTTGACGATTTTTACCATGCGTTCCGCACATATAAGTCTGAGATGCGGGAGTGGATTCACGACTTAAAAGAGGGTGAATCCGCATTTGACAACGATTCTCCTGAAAAGCGGCCACACAGAGTAGTCAACGGCCAGATTGTCGAAAACATCAGGAAAAACCGAGATAAATACACAAGACAACCTTGGGATCGTTTCATTCAGTGTGTACATACCCGCAACGACCAATTGGCGGCACAGAATACGATTCACCCCGAGCAGGACAGAGTTTATAGTATCCGGGAACTCATGGCAATGATGACAATTCCAGACGATTTTCGATGGGTGGACATGAGCCTCGAAGAATTGAATGCGCTTTCAAATGAGGAAAAACTGGATGTCTATAAAAGCCATGAAATGAACATTCGCCAATGCTTGGGTGAGGCTGTTCCAACTGAAATCATGCGCCAACTCGCTGCGGCTATTCGCAACAAGTTGGCGCAGAAAAGGTGTGAGTCTATCGAAATCAACAGGATCATTGCGGATTATCACTTGGACAACCGGGAAAATCTGCGTGCTTTTTTAAGAGATAATCCTATGGAGTTAGATGTGGCATCACTCATGCGGATTACAGAACTTTGTAACGCCCGCAGGGAGAAGAATGCCGCATTTTACACCAACAAATTCATCGTGAATGAAATCATGGGTAGTTTACCAACATTTAGCAAGGATGAGATACGGATATTGGAACCGTCTGTGGGTGCGGGTAGTTTCATTCCTTTCCTCTTTAGGCGATATGAAAATGTCCCCCATGTCATTTTAGATGTGGTCGATATTGACCCAGATAGCATCGAAACCTTTGACATCATGCTGGAGAAACTTGACATACCGCAGAACTTTACAATTAATCGGATATGTCAGGATTTTCTCACTTACCGTACAATACACCGATATGACCTGGCGGTCGGGAATCCTCCCTTCTCCAAACTGAAAGAAAGAACGCCAGAAATCGAGTTAAGTCTTGCATCAAATGCAAATCATGTTACAAATAATCTCTCAGAGATGTTTCTGGAAAAATGTATCCGCTGCAGTGACTGCGTTGCATTGGTGCTGAATAAGACCCTACTCAGTACAGAAGAATTTGAGGATACGAGGAACCTTTTACGGCAGATGCGAATTGAGACCATCATTGACTTCGGCCGTTACGGTTTCACAGGAGTATCTATTGAAACCATGTGCCTTATCGTATACCCAAAGATGAAGCCAAGAGAAACATCAGTCTACAGCATGAAGTTCAATCGCAAATCTGTTCGGGAGCAGTCTTACTTGACAGATAAGAGATTTCCATACTTTATAATTTATCGAGATGAGGATTTCGATGCAGTAGCGGACAAGTTAATTTTTAATGTGTTCTCCGTGTTCCGGGACAGGCAGATTACGAAGTCAATTACAAGTTCGGAGCGAGTAGGCCCTTCCCTATGGGTAATTAAAGCAAAAAATATTGATGATGACGGACAAGGTATTACCCATATTCCTGGCTATGATGTTTATTTACCAGAAGAAATAGCCGTTACTCTTTCTGCATATCAGTATGTGGATGATAGCAGCGTTTATCTTACACCGAACATGACCTATAATCCACGGGTTATTGAGAATCTTCCTGGAATTATCCCGGATGGATCGGTTGCGGTTCTAATTCCAAAGAAACCGTTGCGGCTCACTAAGAGGCAGAGAGCGTATTTCTCCACAGAGGAATATAGAAGGTTCTACGGCATTGCGAGAAACCTGTCAACACAGTCAATCAATGTAGATAAGACGAGTGTGTTTTTTTACGGGGTGTTAAAAGAGAATGACAAGTAATATTTTACAGAAATTTCTGGATGAGCATGATTATGACATCCGTAAAACTGGAAACGGCCGCTGGATCGACCAAAAGTGCGCCTTGGATGCAGTTTGCTTTGTGGCAGACTGCATCGTGGACTACATTCAGAACGGAGGTAAGCAGCCGTTCCAGTCGCCGGACATCTGGCATTCCAAATACGCAATAGAAAATGTACAGCACCTGTTTGGTAAACCTGATCCGACCATAAGGACAACACTTGATGAGTACAACAAATTCTTCCGTCAGCCGATGAAGATGCTTGCAGCGGCTGGGGTTTTGCGCGAGGATGGTGTGGTACGTAATACTATTCAGTTCAGCGTAGAGAACATGGATGTATTGGAGTACATTGCTCTCCGTGAGCGTAATTCTTTTGAGTTCCTCTGCCTTTATATTGAAAGGACGCTTAAGAATAGCGGCTTGTGGGATGGCTTCGAAACCTTTTTTGAATTGCAAACAAAAGCATCCTTGCAGGAACTTAAGACCATGTTTTCTGATTTTTGCATTAAATACACACCAATCAACACAGCGATAGAGGCAAACCGAATTTTTATCAAGGTGTTGAATCCTCTTGCCTGTAAATTGCACAAGAAGGGCGTGGAAAAAGGACGTCTTTCCCGGTCAATGATTACTTACGACAAAATCATGTATAACCAGACCAATTGGAGAGATGATGCCGTAGGTAAGGACAAGAATGTCGCTCGTGGTGATTTCAACCCGCAACCAAAGACAGAGCAGATGTATCAGTACCGCATTAGTAGAGCAATGAAATATCTCCGAAAGTTTAACGATGCCCATCGTGAAGGTATGTCGGAAGTTTTAGATCGTTTTTCTGTTGGGGAACTGGCCACTCATATGCATCACATTTTTCCCCAGAATGAGTTTGAAGAAATCGCTGATTACATTGAGAATCTTATCGCTTTGACCAGCGGACAACATTTGCAGAAAGCGCATCCGAACGGAAATACTCAAATCATTGATAAGCAGTATCAGTATACCTGTCTTATTGCCAAGACGGAGAGTATACGAAAGAATATTATGGCAAACAAAGGCGAGGCAGTCATCTACGATTTTGCAGCTTTCATGTATGTGCTTGACATTGGACTTCGGACGGATTACTTTGAGGCGCTACCTTTCTGTGACTTTAATTCCGTAGTGACTGGGATTGAATTCAATTATTAGTTGAACTTCGCAAAAAATAAAAACTGGCTGATACCCAAAATGATGATCAAGCCGATGGAGAAAAAATGAACAGTACAAAAGTGAACGAGCTATCTATTCAATTGCAGTCACTGTCTTGCTACAATGCTAACCAACCTATTCCCTTCAAGACTGTCCTTGATGTCCGAGAGGGAATTGCAAGTGTGGCTCAACAGATTTCAGGGATAAATCCTCTCATCAGTAACCATCTCGACGATTTGAAAAATGCTCTTTTTACTGAACTGCCATATCAGCGCTTTTATATCAATCTGATTGTATACGGGCAGACAATTGAAGCTGTGGACTTTGTTAAAGGACAAATACTCGCTACAAACCAAGCAAATAGTATGGGGCTGTGCCGTTTACTACACCCTAATATTCAGCGAGTTTCTGAAAAATTGTATAGAGATGGAAGTTACGCCGAAGCCGCCTGCAATGCATTCATTGAAATAAATTCTCGCCTTAAGGAACTGTATCGCACAGCGTATCCAGATTCCGAAAATGTTCCTGATGGGCAGGCGCTTATGAACAAGGTTTTTGCCGATAATGACCCAGTACTTGAGGCGGGAGATCGGACTACTCAAACAGGAAAAGACATCCACTTGGGTACTCGTTTCCTGTTCGCCGGGGCTATGGCAGCGTTGCGAAATCCCAAATCTCACGAGAATATTGAGCTTGAGAAAGATGATTCTATGCGGCGAATGATTTTCGCCAGTATGTTAATGTTCAAGATTGACGAAATAATTGCGGCGTCTAATGGTAACGGTTGAGAAGAAATAAGGTATATATGTAAAAGCCGATACTGGCATCGACTAAGCTGGTGAAACAAGAGGAGAAGTTGGGGACAAGGGAGATGGATGTGCCAATGCCAAAATCATCAAATGCAACTGCTTCCGCCTTTGGCTGGGAATTTCAGAGTAATGCGGCAATTATGCTGATGCTTAAAAATATTGAAAGTGCTTCCAAAGTCAAAGTTGAAGGCGAAACAGAGGATGTTGAAATTACATTTTCAAATGGAAAGATTCTGATGGCACAAGCGAAATCGGTCGAGAAGCCTGATGATTTTAGTCATGTGAAAAGAAACTTGGAGGCCAGTCTACGGACATTGAATGCGGCATCTAAGATAACCGATGTTGAGCAACTTGTCTTTGTGACGAATTCACCCAATCCCTTTAACAACATACGGACGATGCATAAATTTAGCAGTCCCCTTAATATGGCTCCATTTTCTGAGTTACCAACAAGCTGCCAGAAGTCGATAACTGATATTTGCTCAAAAAATGGATATAGTATTGATACATCTATGTTGACAGTTTGTGTGATGCAATTTCATGGTGAATCCGAGGACGAGCGATATAAGGTGCTGCAATCGTTGACTATGGAATTTCTCAATGACCTTGATGCCAGTAAAGTATCCACAGGTCAAATGTTGTCATTGTGGCAAAACTCTTTTAGGGTAAATGCATCCCAGAGGACTTCCACAATAACAAAGGAAAGTATGATATGGCCTATTATTGCCATTCTGTGTGAAGTCCGTGAAACAGATGCCGAATTAGAGGATTATGATCCTTCTGATGTTAGGGAAATCCTTCAAAAGTATAGGGCAGTAATAAATAACAACAGCGAACGATTTGAATTTGTTTCAAAAGTTCTCAGTGATTTTAATGATTTCCTCCCTGCTCTGAAATCAAAAGAGCGGATGAGCCGTTTTGTATCCGAAAGGTGGGAACAGTACAAAAGCGATTTCGATTTGAAAGGTGCAGACGCTATCACAGAAGAAATGGTAATCCAAATTACGATTTCAAACGTTCTCAAAAATCGCAGGGTAATTGCCGGGATAAAAGGCAAGGTGAAATTATGAGAATAGTTTCATTGCAGGTCAATTCCATGCAGCAGACATTTTTAGGCGATAATCAAAAGATATTTACCTTCACCCCAGGAGTAAATATTGTTTTCAGCAAAGAAAACAGCGTTGGCAAGACTACTCTGCTGAGAATGCTTATGTATGCCCTGGGCTACCCGATACCCAATACCCGCGGCATTCGATTTTCCGACTATGAGACGATTCTTACAGTTATAGGTGTGGCTGAAAGTGAGTTTGTCTTAACCAGAAATCGTGACTACATCGAAATCACTTGTGATGGAACAGAAAAGGGATATTCCCTCCCTACTGAGCAGAATGAAATACACACCTTGATTTTTGGTATTGAAAATTCTGAGGTGGTTGAAAATTTACTGGGCGCTTTTTATGTTGACCAGGAAAAAGGATGGACTCTGTTAAATCGCGGAAAAGCTATTGGCAATATCCGTTTTTCACTTGAGTCGTTGCTTAGGGGATTGTCCGAAAAATCAAATGATGAATTATCTCAAAGACTTGCCACAGTCAAACGAGAACTTCGGAAATATAGACATATGCTCGATGTTGCCAAATATAAAGCTGAGATAAATAAACTGGGAGAGGCGGTCTATTCTGATTCTCCGGCTGATGAAATCGACACGGCCTTAGAAGTGCTTTACTGCGAGAGAAAACCGCTTGAAGAAGAACTCTGCCGCATAAAGAGCGTAGTTAGAAAAAACAATAGTTTTGAAAAATACATTACTTCTTTTAGGCTTCGGGTAAAGACGCCGGATGGCACTGAAATCCCGGTCAATAAAGATACTTTAGTTGGCTATGCTGATACGACCCTCCTTCTTGTTGCAAAGCAGAAGATTATTTGTGAGCAACTTGCGGTTATTGATCGGAAAATACATCAGCTAAGAGCCAAGCAAGACAGGGATTCGATGCTGTTTAATGTAAAAAGTAGCTTAGAGCAATTTGATAGTGAAATCTCAAAGATGGACATTGATGCTTTGGCTACACAGAGGATCATTGCTAAGCTGGAAAAAGAACGGAAAACCTTAGAGGAACAGGTAATTACAAGCGTAAAACAAAATAATCCTCTTGTCGCCGAGTTGCATAGCCTTATTTCACGATATGCTACCCGCCTTGGCTTGGATGAAAAGTATGTAAGTGCGCGAAATGATTATATTTTTACAAACGACCTCAAGTCGTTGTCTGGGGCAATATTTCATAAGGTTGTATTTGCTTTCAAAATATCGTATGTAGCTTTAATTCGAAATCACACGGGGGTATGCCTACCAATTATTCTGGATTCACCAAGTGGGCGTGAGGTAAGTGAGGAAAATGTGAATGAGATGATGGCTATCCTGGCGGAGGATTATACTGAACACCAAATTATAATTGCGTCTATTTACAATAGTTATGACTTCGCTGACAAAAATATAATTGAATTGCAAGGCCGACTTTTGCCATTTTGATATGAGTTGGCACGTTTGATGGGGGGGTGCTACTTGGCAAGCAGTGCCTTTGTTCCCACAAAGGCTCGAAACTGCGGTTCCCGGCGATGCCGGAAATCGCAGTTTCTGCTCGTTGGGGCCGTACCCCAAACCCTTTGATCAGCCCCGTAGCCGGGGCTGGCTGCGCGTTCGTTTCACGAACGCTGTTGTCCCTGCGGTGCAGGAACAGGCGGGGCTTGCGCCCCTTGGAGAGCCGGAGAAGCGGCAGACACGGCCTTGCCGGAAAAGGAAAAAACGAGGCTGGCCTGCACCTCTGCCCGCTATCGGATAGCGGCAAGGCTCGCAAGCAACTGTCTGGACAATTCCCAAATCTCGTCCAGGCGGTTCTGTAAATCTTCAATGTCCGCCGCATAGATGCTCCCGGTTTCGTTCGCCCGTTTAGCGTACTGGTTCAGATTATCGGAGCATCGCCGGAGCATGACAGTAAGCTGGCGCACATCCTTCAGGTCCAGCCTGATACAAATTCCGTCCAGCGCCATCTTGCGGACATAGGCGCTCATAGTCAGAATTCCGGCGTCCTCCATTTTGAGTTTTATCCGCTCCTTGTCCTCCGGCGAGATGCGGATTTTCAATTCCTCGGTCCGTTTACTCATTGCTTTTTGCTTCCTCCTATCGCAAATAAATCAACCGTTTTTGATTTTCGGCATTGTACCACAAATCAGATTTTCAAAAAATGGCCGGACACGGGAGGCGAATACCCATGTCCGGCGCATATTCCGTATTCCCGTTACAGATAGTGGTGGTGTCATATTCTGTCCGCACCGCTAATCCACTGATTTGCGTTACAGTTGAGGTAAAGGGTCAATTTGACCACATACCTTATCCGTAACGCTTTGGCGATACGCCCGCTGGCGGCAGGCATTACAGCAGTAGACCGCATCCGACCGTTTGGGGGTGAAGGTTTTTCCACAGCCCTTGCAGATACGGTTTTGACGCTTTTCCAATCTCCGCTGCTTCAAATCCTTCTGATATCCCCGGTTGCCGCACAGCCCATAATAGCAATATTTCTTGCTTTCGATCAACGTGTAGAAATCCCGTCCGCAACCCTTACAGATGATTTTCCGCACAGACGAGTACGGCCTTATCCCGGCGAGTTTTTCTTCATACCATTGTTTCAGCGTGTCCTGATTTTCATATTCCCAGTCACAGTTCCACATGGGATTTGTCCCTCCTTTCACGGAACGGGGCGGGCCAAAAATATCTACCCGCCCCATACCATATTTATACGATTTCTGCGCTCTGGTCCTCCGCCCGCTTCTGCCGATACCGCATTTTGCTGTGCGCTTTCCTTTGGCAAGCCTCACAGCAGTATTTCACATCGCTTCTGGTTGTGGTGAACACTTTCCCGCAGTTCTCGCAGACACATTCCCGCTTTCTGCTTTCCGCCGCCTCCTGCCGGTAGAATTTCGCTCGGCAGCTCGGGCCGCAGAACAGAGTGTTCGACCGCGTGGATTCAAATTCTTCCCCACAGCATTTGCAGATCAGCTTGAACGGCTGGCCGACCGCGTGTTCTCCGGCCTTGATCTTCTGATAGCGTTCCCGGCTCTTGACCCGATGCCGGTGCAGAGAAGCCTGCCGCTTTTCTTCCTCCGGCGTCAGTTCTGGGGCGGGGAGGTCAAACCGTCCGATGAATTTCAGATAGATGTCCACTTCCTGCGTCCGGTCACCGTCTATCTTTTCCGGGGCGTGGACGATAATCTTCTCAATAAATTCGTTAATCATCGGCGTAGTCAGCTCCGAGAAATCCGTGTACTTCTTTGCCAGGGCAAGGAAGCGTTCCACATTGGCGGTGTCTTGCTCGAAGCTGTCCAGAGCCGCTTCCGCCTCCGTGACAGACTGTCGGAGTGCAGTCTGCTCCTGCTCATACCCGGTAAGAAGGGTGTCGAAGCGTTCCTCGCCGATGCGCCCCACCGCGTAGGATTCGTACAACTTCCTGATGATGGTGTCCAGTTCCTCACAGCGCCGCTTATGCAAGAAAAAACGGCTTTACCAATATCCGGCACTTTACCGATGACGGAATCCGTGGAACTACGTTCAAGCGTCCGGGGCTGGACGCTATGTTAGACGAAATCCGGGCGGGGAACGTGGCAACGGTTATCATCAAAGACCAGAGCCGAATCGGGCGTGACGTGGTTGAAGTGGGGCTATTAAAGCGCACCTTTGACGAGTACCATGTGCGTTTTATCGCCGCCAATGACAACCTTGACACCGCCAACGGCTTTGATATTATGTCTATCTTCCGTGACGTGATAAACGAGTGGTACGTTGCCGACACCAGCCGCAAAATCAAAGCTGTTTTCAAGTCCAGAATGGAAAAGGGCTTGCGCTGCTCTGGCAGTGTCTGCTATGGCTACCACGCTTCCAAAGAGGAAAAAGGCGAATGGGTGATTGACGAGGAAGCCGCCGCCGTTGTGCGCCGTATCTTCCAGAGCGTCCTTGCCGGGGAAACCATAGCCAGCATAGCAAAGGCACTCCGCACCGAGAAAATCCCTATCCCGTCCGAGCATTGGAAACGGACAGGCGAGCCAGTCCGGGCGGCAAAGTACGCCGACCCCTACGCATGGTTAGCCACCACTATCGGCTACATACTGAAACGCCCGGAATACACAGGGCGCAAGGTACTGGGGAAAACCGTATGCGAGAACTACAAGACCAAGAGCAGCCGGAAGACCGCGCCGGAGGAACAGTATATCTTCGAGGGCGCAATCCCCGCCATTGTGGACGTGGAAACATGGCAGACCGTACAGAAGATACGGGAAACCGTGCGCCGCGCCCCCAAGCGGCAGAACGCCCCGAACCGCTTGACCGGGCTTCTCTACTGCGCCGACTGCGGCTCTAAACTCACACACCGCTATACCCTTGTGCAAGGGAAATGGATTGAGGACGCTTTTATCTGTTCCGGCTACCGCCATTTAATTCATGACTGCACCATGCACCATATCCCCACGGCAAAGATTGAAGCCGCTATCCTTGCCGTTATCCAGCGGGTAAGCTGGTATGTACGGCACAATGAAAAAGAGTTTACAGAGCGTGTCCGGGAAGCGTCCGACCAGAACCAAGAAAAGACCGTCAAGGAATGTAAGCAGAAAATCAATAAGGCACAGAAGCGGCACAAAGAGCTTGACGGGCTTGTGAAAAAGCTGTATGAGGATGTATGTTATAAAGGGTAGTTTAGAAAAGCTACCCAAATATAACATAGCGGCTGGTCATTTGTGGTGAATGAATATAGCCAGAAAGGTGGTAATGCCTCGCCCAATACAATAATTCCGCTGAAAATCAGAAATGTAATTCTGATTTTTGCCAACGTTGTGGTCAAAATTTCCGTCACGTTGCCGTTGAGGTGGCAGCGAAATATGCCATCACCTCTCTCTGCTGGTGCCGGACATTTTGACCGCCACCAATCAGAACAACAAATGGCGTTCTGATTTTGTGGTCAGCAGCAAAATGACGCAGGCCAAAACCAAACGGACAATTTGTCCGTAACGTCACCGACAAATTGTCGGCCGCGTTGTACCCAGGACCAAGTGTGCATTTTGCACTCTTGGTTCTGGTCAACAGCATTTTACTACTGACCAGACCATGCTTGGCGCAGTTTGATTCCATCTTGCATTTTTGCAATTTTTCTGAGCGGCATGGACAAATCTTGCATTATCGCCATATTTTTGTGGTCCAGGCGATTTTCACCGTATAATAGAAATAGGCGAACAAACCGGGGCGCTCCAAGGAAATTTCAAAAATCTTTTGAAAATGGTTCCGCTTTACCCACGGTTTTCCTCCTATTAGTGAGAGGATGCTTTGGACGCTGTGAAAACCATCGTCCTTTCACGACAAAACTACATAGGCACATCAAGCCAGCTTTCGGTTGCAAACGACATTACGCAACTGAGGGCTGGCTTTCCGTTTGCCTGGAACGCCCACCAACATCATACCACGGGTTGCGGCCTACCGCAAGAAAGGAAGGCAAATATAGCTACAATTCAACCAGCAGAGGCGAAAACTGCCACTATCTACCGGCGTATCGGTTCCACTACCTACAAACTCCGGGTACATTTCAGCGATACTGCCCAGGAAACCATGAACGACAAAATTCTGCATTTAATTCAGCATGAGGCCGTGACAAATGCGGCGGACTGTGGTACAATGAACATACCACAAATGACCCAGCCGCTTGAAGGGAGTTCGCTATGAACACAAAGCGGTTGGACACAGAGAAGATCACGGCCCTCTATGAGAGGTTATC
Source organism: Acutalibacter intestini (assembly GCF_034334985.1). Lineage (NCBI taxonomy): Bacteria > Bacillati > Bacillota > Clostridia > Eubacteriales > Acutalibacteraceae > Acutalibacter > Acutalibacter intestini. Next base: position 35,659 of record NZ_JAWXXL010000029.1, read on the forward strand.
GCGTGACGATGAAATGTCGGCGGGCGATAGTAACTCGATCGTTCATCAAAAACTGATGCTCGAAACGTATGCTGCCCAGCATGGGTTCAGTAACTGTGCCCATTACACAGACGACGGCTGGTCGGGCGGCAGCTTCGACCGCCCGGACTGGAAACGCCTGATTGCGGACATTGAGGCCGGAAAGGTCGGCTGTGTGATTGCCAAGGATATGAGCCGGATTGGGCGTGATTATCTCCAAACTGGCTTCTATACCGAGGTTATGTTTCGGGAAAAGGGCGTCCGGTTTATCGCCATCTCCAACGGTATAGACAGCAGCGTACAAAGCAGCGGGGAGTTCGCCCCCTTTTTGAATGTCATAAACGAATGGTATATTCGGGATTGCAGCCGGAAAGTGACCGCCGTACTCCGGGCCAAGGGCATGAGCGGCAAGCACACCACGAACAACGTCATTTACGGCTACCGCAAGGACCCGGACGACCCTGGACACTGGCTGATTGACGAGGAAGCGGCGGTTGTGCGCCGGATTTTCCAGCTTACGATTGAGGGAAACGGCCCTCACCAGATCGCCCGCATTTTGACAGCGGAAAAGGTAGAACGGCCCGCCTACTACCTGGGACAGCGAAACCAAGGGACTTGCCAGAGCCGGGACTATTCGGATGAACGCTATACCTGGCGGGGAACCACAATTTCTGATATGCTCACAAAACCGGAGTATATGGGGCACACTGTCAACTTCCGCACTTACAAAGAATCCTATAAAGATAAGCGGGCTAAAAAGGCGGCAAAAGAGGATTGGGTGATTTTCGAGAACACACATGATGCCATCGTAGACGAAAGAACATGGCAGCTGGCGCAGGAGCTGCGGAAGATCGTGCGCCGGACGGATACGCTGGGAGAGGCTAATCCGCTGACGGGCTTGATGTTCTGCGCTGACTGCGGCGCAAAGATGTATAACCACCGGGGGGCTGGCGGCTGGGCGCGGGACTGGCAGGGCAGACCCAACGGAAAACGCAGATCAAACCGAGATGAATACTATTGCTCGACCTATGACCATGCCAGAGACCGCTTTCAGACCGCTTGTTCGCAGCATTACATTCGGACTGCCGCTGTACGCGAGTTGGTCTTGGAGGCAATCCGTTCCGCCAGCACTTACGCCATCAAGAACGAGGCCGAGTTTATTCAGAAGGTTCGCAGCGCGTCAGAGGTCCGGCAGGCTGAAACCGTTAAGGCGCTGAAACAACGTGTGCGGCGGGAGCAGAAGCGGGCGGCAGAGTTGGGTGGTATCGTCAAGAAACTTTACGAATCCTATGCGATTGGCAAAATCAGCGAAAAGCGGTTTGATGTGCTGTCTGCCGAATACGAGCAGGAACAGGAAACGCTGGAAGCGTCCATCCAGAAAGCACAGGCGGACTTGGAGAGTTTTGAAGCGGATACGGCAAAGGTCGATCAGTTTATGGCCCTTGCCAGGAAGTACACCGATTTTTCCGAGTTGACCACGCCGATGATTAACGAGTTTGTGGACAAGATCGTTGTCCATGAAGCGGACAGGTCTACCGGCGAACGGACGCAGGAAGTTGACATTTACCTGAAGTTTATCGGCAAATTTGATGTGCCTATCCCGGAACCGACTGCGGAAGAATTGGAGGAACAGGAGCAGCTTCGGAAGAAGCGGGCAAAGAAAGCCGAGTACAACAGGCGGTACATGGCGAAACGGCGGCAGAAGGCTTTGGAGGCCCAGCAGAATACGGAAAGCACCTGAGATATGGGCGGCTTGCTTCGGTAAGCCGCCCGTTTTGCACACTAAATTTTAATCTATGTGAAATCAGCGAATAGAACGGCATCAGTATGGCGCTTTTTCGCGGAAACATACAATGCTGGGCGGCGAACGCAATACGTTTTTCCCTGCTGGTATTCATCATTTCGCATGACTTCACGCTAAACGCTGAAATTCGATGTGCGCTCCTGTGACCTGGGCATGGTGAACAGTCTGCCCGGTTTGCTGGGAGCGTTTTCAAATTCTACGCCGGAGGGCGAACAAAATTGTGAGAAGGAGTACAATTTTTATGAATATCAGGAACGAAATCAAAGCCTATATTGTCCGAGAGGGATTTACCATGAGCGAACTTGTGGAGAAGCTGGCGGAGCAGTACGGATGGAGTCCCAGCGTCCCCAATCTCTCCGACAAGCTGCGCCGTGAATCCCTGCGATATAAAGAGGCGGTGGAATTGGCTGACGCTCTCGGCTATGACCTCGTATGGCAGAAGCGGAGATAAGGGGGAGTATGGCAAAAGAAAAGAGCCGCGGTATCTATTTCAAAGTTACAGACGAGGAACGGGGCCTAATCGAACAGAGAATGGCGCTGATGGGCGTTCACAACATGAGTGCCTACATTCGGAAGATGTGCATTGACGGCTACATTGTCCAACTGCAAATCAAGGAACTGGACGAGTGCGCAAAACTCCTGCGGTATACCTCCAACAATGTGAATCAGATTGCCCACCGGGTCAATTCTGGCGGCGGGGTCTATCCCGACGAAGTGGACGAAATCTGCGGCAAGCTGACAGAGGCCAGCGGTCTGTTCGGCAGCATTTTGGAGCAGCTATCGAAAATCAAATAACGGTCTGGTGGTGGGCGAAGATTTTTCGCTCACCGCCATTTTCTTTTGAGGGGAGGTTTTGAAAATGGCAGCAACGCGCTTGATGCCCCTGCACAGCGGCAAGGGCCGGACCGTGGCCGAAGCCCTGGGCCGGGTGACGGACTATGTAGAGAATCCAGAGAAAACCAATGGCGGCGATCTGGTCACGGCCTACCAGTGTAACCCGTCTATCGTTGACCAGGAGTTTCTATTTTCCAAGCGGCAGTATGCCGCCACTACCGGCAGGGAACGGAAGGACAATGATGTGATTGCCTACCACCTGCGGCAATCGTTCAAGCCTGGGGAAATCACGCCGGAACTGGCGAATAAGATCGGCTATGATCTGGCTATGTCGCTGACCAAGGGGAAACACGCTTTTATCGTCTGCACCCATGTGGACAAGCATCACATTCACTCGCATATTGTGTTCAACTCGACCGCCATAGACTGCACCAGGAAATTCCGAAACTTCTGGCGGTCCTCGTTCGCAATTCGTAAAATCTCTGATATGCTGTGTCTGGAAAATGGCCTGTCGGTGATTGCGGAGCCGAAGCCCAGCCGGGGCAGCTACGGCACCTGGCTGGGAGAGGATAAACCGCCTACCGTCCGGGGCCAGTTGGAGCAGATCATCGACACCGCCCTCGGTCAAGGCTGTAAAGATTTTGACAGCTTCCTCGCCGCTATGAAAACGGCAGGAGCGGAGGTGAAGCGGGGCAAGCACCTTGCGTTCAAGATTCAAAATGGCAAGAGGTTCGTCCGCTGTAATTCCCTCGGCGCGGATTACTCTGAAACGGCGATTATGGAGCGCATTTCCGGCAAGCGGATTATCGTTCCCAAAGCGAAAGCTGCGGTACAATCCAGGCCCAATTTGCTGATTGATATTCAAGCGAAAATGCTGCAGGCCAACTCTCCCGGATTCGAGCGGTGGGCGAAAATTTTCAATCTCAAAGAGATGGCAAAGACGGTTATCTACTTGCAGGAAAAAGGGCTGACAGACCTTGGCGAATTGGAGAAAGTCTGTGATGCGGCGGTGCAAAAATTCAACGATTTATCCGACCAGTCGAAAGCCGCCAGCGCAAGAATGAAGGACATCTCCGAACTGCAAAAGCACATCGGCGCTTATGGAAAGACGAGGGAAATTTACGCGCAGTATCGGAAATTGACGGGCAGGAAACGGGAGAAATTTTATGAACAGCATAGCAGCGAAATCACGGCCTGTCAAGCGGCGAAGCGGTACTTTGATTCTCTCGGTTTGAAGAAACTGCCATCCATGCAATCGCTGAAACAGGAGTATGCCATGTTGAAGACTGAGAACAGAAAGCGGTATCCAGAGTACAAGCAGGCCAAGGCAAAAATGATAGAGTTGCTCACCGCCAAAAACAACGTGGAGCGGATTTTGGGCGTGACGGAGAAAGAGAAAAATCGTGACCGCCAGCAGGGAGCGCGATGATGATTTTTCCTTTCCCTGCGGGTAACAGCAGACGCCGAAGGCGGCTTAAAAAACCGGGCGCACTTGCGCCCGGTTTTACAGGGGTTTGGGGGCGGTCAGCCACCAACAAGCACGCGCCGGGTATATACCGGGGCATTGCTTGCCGCTACTCCGCACACAGCCATAATCAAAAATATGTTTCGCCTGAGCAAACATGCGCTTTGATGGCTACAATTCAACATCCAGCGCAGGAGTAATCCGCTTTGTGAGCCGAAAACTAATCGCAATCAACTCCAGTCCAAGAAGAACGATATGTATCTGGAATTTCTCCACAGGATAAAACAGTAGCATGACAGAAAACGTGAGACGAACCAGAAATTCAATAACCGCCGTGTAAAATGCTAAACCCCTGCCGCTATTTTGAATCGCTCTGGTCAGGGAACTGGATGCTTTCAGCAGTCCAAAAATCGCCCAGGTAGTACCCATAGCGCCGATAGAATCCACTCCATGGACGATACAGAGCGCACCCACCACAAACAAAACCAGTCCGCTGGATAGTTCGGAAGCGCGCCCAGCCCGATTTTCGCTATTGCGGAAATAGACAATCCCATACGCAATTCCCACCGCCGTCATCGTACCACCTAGGATGTAGGGCAGAACCGTTGTGATCGGTCCGGAAAACAGGACACACAACAGTCCGATGGTGGCGAAGAGGCCGCAAATAAATCGTTTCATGACGCTTACTCCCTCCCTTTTTACATGAACGAATCGTCAATATTTTTCTGTTTCTGAACGCTGAGATGGGAACCGGTGCCAGTCATTGCTGACGCCGGTTCGCAAATCAAATGACATTGTAAGCCTTCAGCAGCTTTTCGATGTCCGTACCTTGTGCCTTGTCGAGGACCTTGCGCAGGGCAAATTTTTCAATGAGGTTCAGGCTCATATCTGTCAGGGGTTTTCCATCCCGGAGCTTGACGGATGCGTCCAGCAAGTCACGGATGTCATAGGTGCTGCCCCACACTTCGGGGACACCTCGGTCCACGTTGAGCAGCGTGTAAACCGCCTCCATGCCAGTACGCATAGAATACTCGGTGGTAAAAATGGTGTCGCGGGCTGTCTCAGCGAACTGGCCCAGGAAGGCGAAATTTACTGCGCCATCAGGCACTACCTTGGGCCGGTCGGTATCGTTGCGGGGCATGAAGAAAGCGTCAATGTAAGGCATCATCACGGGGACTGTGTTGGCACTGTGCTCGGCCAGCTCCTCGATCTGATCCTCGGGCACGCCCAGATGATAGAGCCACTCCATACAGATCTCCTTGCCGGTACAGTCTCGCATGGGCTTCTTTACATAGTCGCCGGGCACGTTGGAGAACAGGGAGTATACCCACACCAAGCAGTGATCCTTGGGCTGCTCCCGGAACTGTGGCTGGCGGTTGATGGTCCAACTGAGCAGCCAGGAGGAGTCCTTTACAGTGACGATGCCGCCGGTGACCACCTTGCCGGTGAAGGGGTCCCGCTTACAGATATTCTTGATATAAGGGATGATCCTCTGATCCAGCGTCTCCACTGTGGCGCTCATCCAATTGGTCTGCTCCGGGTCATAGCAGAACTTGTCCGGGTTACCGAAAGCGGGGTCCTGGGCAGCAATCCTCCGCCACATATCCCAGCCGCCGCCGGGTTTAATCTCGGTGTTGTAGGCCGCAGGCTCGTTCTGGGAACCCATAGTGGAGTTCTCCACACAGCCGCCATTGGTGATGAACACCAGATCGTCCTCGGTAAAGTCTACAAACTCCTGGATGCCCTCTCGCAGCAACTCAATACGTTTGGCCAGCTTTTTATTTGGCTGAATGTCGAATTCTACGTTGACAACCTTGGTGTTGTAATGGAACTGAACGCCGTGGACCTCCAGATACCTTACCATGGGCAGGATCATGGACTCGTACTGGTTATAGCGGGTGAAGCGCAACGCTTTGAAATCAGGCAGACCGCCCACATGGTGGATGAAGCGCTTGATGTACCGCTTCATCTCCAGAGCACTGTGCCAATTCTCGAAGGCAAACATGGTGCGCCAGTAGAGCCAGAAGTTGGAGTTCAGCACTTCGTCATCGAAGTAGTCGGTGATGCGTTTGTCGTACAGTTCCTCATCCGAGGTAAAGAACAGGCGCATAATCTGCATGGCCGCTTTATCAGAAACATCAAACTTGCCGTCCGTGTGGGCATCCTGGCCCCGGTTCACGGTGGCCCGACAGAGGGAGTAGTTGGGGTCTTCCTTGTTCAGCCAGTAATACTCATCCAGAACGCTGACACCCTCGGTTTCAATAGAGGGGATAGAGCGGTACAGGTCCCACATGACCTCGAAATGGTTGTCCATCTCCCGACCGCCCCGCATGACGTAGCCCACGTTCTCGAACTTCCAGCCGTCGCAGGCACCGCCAGGGATGGGGTCCTTCTCGAAGATGTGGATGTGCTCGCCCTTCATCTGACCATCCCGCACCAGATAGCAAGCGGCGGTTAGAGCCGCTAAGCCGGTACCAATGATGTAGGCCGACTTGTGATCGACACCCTCGGGCTTGCGAGGCCGAGCGAAAGCCTCATAGTTACCACTGGAATAATACATATATAACATCCTTTCCCGAGCCGTTTTCTACGGCTCATTTGTTTGATGAGCTTATGATAAGGCACATCGCGCCATTTCACAATGCACAAAAAAACCACCATGATAAAATTTTTATCATGGTGGCTCAATCGATAATATTTTAGACATTTCCCCCAGAATGTAAGGGCTTGTCAACACGGAACGTATTCAGCGCACGAATCACATTTCCGTGAACCAGTTGACTGGTTCGTTCCACGATGGCCGCAGCATCCTCTTTCATGCCGTTGTCAATCCATTCCAGCATAATCCCGATAAAGGCGTACTCATAAAATTTTGCTATAAATTTCTTGTCCGACTCACTGATTGCCATCCCAGATGACTTTTCCTCCACCACGTCCAAAATCAGATTGTGAACCAGCGGATTCAGGTATTGCTCAACCCGCTCCCGGCCCACAGAACGATAGACACTCAGGACGAAGGGCTTGTTGTCCTCTACCGCACGGAAAATATTGAGGAAACCTGCCTGCCAGGTATCGTAGGTCTTTTTTCCATCCAGTGCTCGGGCGACATCCTCCTCACAGGTCCATTCCACCAAGTCATAGACGTCTTTGAAATGGTAGTAGAAGGTCATGCGGCTGACGCCGCATTTCTCGGCAATGTCGTTGATAGTAATCTTATTTAGCGGCTTCTGAAGCAACAGAAGCTTTAGCGACGAGGCCAAGGCTCGTTTTGTGATCTGAGACATAGGCAAACCTCCTCTACACAGTTTCTGATGTGTACAAAATCCATTCATTTCGGAATCGTCCAATTCAGGGACTCCTTAAAGATAAGTATAATCCATCCCGGAAAAACCGTCAAGATTTTTATGGTTGAAGTCGAATTCAAGTTCGAGGGGGGCCTCTCATGCACAACTGAAATTTGAAACAAGAGGACAAGGCCAAAATCTCCATTCCCCCTTGACAACAGCTTTAGAACCATTCGCCCTTTGGTGATAATTCTATTTTTTCTAAAACACCCTTGACAAAGTTTATCTGAGGGCAACGCCACGGGCAAGATACCCGACAGGCATTTTACCCGGCTATTGAATGAATATGACGAGGAACAGACCGGGCTTGAAACGTCCATAGCGGAATGGCAAAGGCAGATTGAAAGCTGGAACGCTGATAAGCTGAAAACAGACCAGTTTATCCAGCTTGTGAAACGCT
>NZ_JAWXXL010000030.1:0-43376 GCF_034334985.1 Acutalibacter intestini
CCTGACTGCGTATCTGCTTGAGCCCTTCTTTTCCCACTTTCCGCAAATCGATATATTCCATATCCCTATTATATCACTCTTCCTCTCTTTTTCCTAGCTTTTTGAGCGGGAGTAATATCATCAAAATGTAAATTTGTGCTATATCCTTTTCTCTTTCTGTTTCATCACAGCCCTTGTTCCCTGCCCGGGTTGGCTCTCTATTTCTAGACACATGCCATGCCGGCGCAGAATTGCCTCTGTTAGCGCCAGACCCAGCCCGGCCCCGCCGCTTTTCCGGCTGCGGGACTTGTCCACCATATAAAAGGGCTCGGTCAGCCGCCCCAGCTCCTCTTGGGGAATCCCCCGGCCCTGGTCCTCCACCACAATGGTCCCATCCTGGGCATACATCCGCACCTGGTTCCCCGGAGCACTGGCCTTTACAGCATTGTCTACCAGGTTAATCACTGCATCGGTCATTAGATCCCGGTCGCCCTCCATTTCTCCAGGACAGGCTTCCATAACCAGTTCTACCCCCTTGCTTTCAGCCTGTGGCAGGCAAGCCCGGCGGGCCTCGCCTAGAAGCTCCTGGAACTCTACCGGCTCTAGGTATAGCTCTGTGTCCAAATCCAGCTCCAGTAGGCGCAGCATCTTTTTAGAAAGCCGGTCCAGCCGCTTGCTCTCTCGGTAAATATAGTCCAGGGCCATGTCCCGGTCCTCCTCATTCAGCTTTACCCGCCGCAGCGTCTGGGCATAGCCGGAAATGGCCGTCAGCGGGGTTTTCAGCTCGTGGGTCAGGCTGCCCATAAAAAGCGTCTTTTTCTCTTCGCTCTCCTCCACCTGGGCAATGTGTTCTTCCACCGCCTGGGCCATTTTATTAAAGTCCTGCCCTAACTGGCCGATTTCATCGTTGCGCCCCTCTACTACCCGCATCCCGTACGCCCCAGCCGCAATAGACCTGGCCCCCTGGGAGAGCTGCCCCAGAGGCCGCAGAGAACGGCGCAGCATCATCCACAAGAGCAAAATGGCCCCTGCCACCGTAACTAGGGAGATCAGTGCCATACGGCCTGCCATAGCGTACAGGTCCAGGTAGGCGTCCGTAATGTCGCAGATGTGCAGCAGAGTCAGGCCACTTTCGTGGTTTTGAGAGAATACCAGCAGCCGCCGGCCCCCGTAAAAGTAGCGAGAGCCCGCTATCCCCAGGGGCGTCTGCACCTCCTCCCCCAGGGGGATCTGGGCCGGGTCTAGGATGGTCTGGTTGTAGACCGTCCTGCCGCCCTCCAGCAGAATGCTGAAATCATCATTTTGAGATTTTAGGTAATACCTGGCAATGTTGGCGTCGAAGCCCCTGACATTCTCACTGTAGGCCTCAAAGCTTCGAAAGACCTCCTGGGCCTTTTGGGCCGCGCCCAGGGCGACCTGGTCCATACCGCTTTGAAAGTACATTCGAAAAATTAGGCCCCCGCTAAACAGCGTGGCTAGTAGAATTACCCCGCCGGAAATTAGCGAAAGCCTTGTCCGCAGCTTCATATTGTTCCTGTAGCTCGTTAATCATGCCCTGATAATTTTCCCGGGTCTGCCGGACCGATTCCTCAATCTCCTCCTGGGTGCTACCGTTTTCCGCCATGGCCTGCCGGTTATAGGCCACTTCTTCTTCCATTTCCCGGCGCAGGTTCGTGATTTCCCTCTCGATATCCGCCTGGGTGGACACCCGCAGGGCCCGGCCGTCGTACAAAGGCAGGTCGCCCAGCAGCTCTTTGCGCACCTTGTCGATAAAGCTCTGGTCCAGCTTCTTCTGCTGAACCCGGTAGATGCTCAGCTTTTCCACCTGGGGCACCTCTATCTGGGCGTCTACCTGCGCCTTAATTCCCAGGTTCTCGCTGTCCAGGTTGACCTGATAGCTCTCGTTGTTTTTGGACACGTCTTGAACGATCTTCCCCGCCTGGACCTTGTCCGGGTCCGAGGCGGCGGCCTGGCTGATAAGCTTATCCATGTCCTTGTGGGCGACAATACTACCTTCCGGGTTCTCCTGGCACGCCGCCAAAGAGATAGCTAGCCCAGCGCACAGTACTAGAGCTATGGCGCGTTTTCCACTATTCTGAATCTTCATACTAGGCCTCCTGTTTATTCCTTTTATTGTAGCATACAACAGAGCCCTGCATCAAGTATTCATGAAGATGTAAATATTATGTAAAACCCGCTTGCCAATCATGGTTTGTTTTAGGCAGCACCATGCCACAAAATATCTAAATATTGTAAAATCACCCATGAATTTCAGGGCATCTATCCAAACAATTTAAATTTGTGACTTTTAGTCATTTTTATATTGACACTTCCTTTTTTCGCTGATATAATAAGGGCATAAAATGACTTGTAGTCATTAATTAATCTCATAAAGGCAGATGTCCTGGAGCTCCTGCCTTTGCAAGAAAGGAACGTGATCACACAATGGAACGATTAGCGCGCGGAATTGTCTGCCACCACAAGCTGGTCCTGTTTTTGGCTGTGCTGCTACTCATCCCTTCCCTTTTCGGCATGGTCGCCACCCGTATCAATTACGACATTCTCACCTATCTGCCCCCGGAGCTGGACTCGATGATCGGCGAAGTTGCTCTAGAAGATGACTTCAACCTGGCCTCCACTGCCCTGGTTACTGTAGAGGGCCTTCCCACTGGTCAATTGCTGGAAATGAAAGCGCAGATGGAGCAGGTTCCTGGCGTAGAGCAGGTGTTTTGGCTTAGTGATGTGCTGGATCCCAACGTTCCCCCGGAGATGCTGCCTGACGTCATTCGAAAAGCCATGTATGGCGAAGGGAACTCTACCATGATGATGGTCCGGTTCTCCGAGCCCGCCGCCAGCCAGAGCACTATGGGGGCTATTGCTCAACTGAAGCCTCTTTTACGAGAACAGTGCTTTATGGGCGGTATCAGTGTTATTTTGCAGGATACAAAGGCTCTGGTAGATAAGGAAATGCCTTTATATATTCTCTGTGCCGTAGGGGCCAGCCTGCTGGTACTGTTTCTAGCCATGGAGAGTACTCTGGTACCCCTACTGTTTATGTTGGGGCTGATCTTCCCCATTCTTTATAACTTTGGTTCCAACGTATTCTTGGGGCAGATCAGTTACATCACCCAGGCTCTAGCTACAGTTTTGCAGCTGGGAGTAACCATGGATTTCTCCATTTTCTTGCTTCACCGATATGAGGAAGAAAAATCCCGTACCAGCGATAAAATGGAGGCCATGGCCCGGGCCATTACCAATACCTTCACCTCTATTACCGCATCCAGCCTGACTACCATTGCCGGTTTTTTGGCCTTATGTACCATGCGCCTGACCCTGGGCCGGGACATTGGTATTGTAATGGCCAAGGGTGTGGCCCTGGGCGTAGTCTGTACGATTACTGTACTACCCTCTCTGATGCTCACCTTTGAAAAGGCTATGGACCGCCACCGTCACCGAGTTCTGATTCCCCAGCTAAAGGGCGCAAGCCATTTTATTTCTAAACATCCCGGGCCGGTGCTGGCTGTTTTCTTAGTACTAATGGTTCCCTTCATCCTGGCCCAAAGTAAGGTAGAGGTGTATTACACCCTCTTTGACAGCCTTCCCCAGAACCTGACCGGTATTGTGGGCACCAACAAGCTAAAAGAAGATTTTGGCATGACCACCTCCCATTTTATTCTAGTAGACGATGCGCTAACCGGAGGTGAAGTGAGCCAGCTGTGTGAAGAGCTGGCTCATGTGGAGGGCGTCACCCAGGTGATCTCTGTGGACCAACTGCTGGGTCCAGGTGTGTCCTCAGACTTTTTACCAGAGGACATCAGCCAGCTGGCCCAGTCTGGCGGGCGTAAGCTGATACTGGCAAACAGCGCCTATAAAAGCGGTACCACGGAACTTGGAACGCAGGTGGCTGAAATGACCCGTCTGGTCAAGCAAGCGGATCCCGAGGGGGTCATTACTGGAGAAGGGGCTATGACCGATGACCTAATTGCCATTGCAGACACTGATTTTGCCAATGTAAGCGTGGCCTCTATTCTGGCGGTGTTCGTGATTATCGCCTTGAGCTTTAAGAGCCTCTCGGTACCTGTTTTGCTGGTAGTCGCCATAGAAAGCGCCATCTTTATCAATATGGGGATCCCTTACTTTACCGGCAGTACCCTGCCCTTTATCGCCAGCATCGTTATTGGGACCATTCAGCTGGGCGCTACGGTGGATTACGCAATTCTGATGACCTCCCGCTTCCGGGAGGAACGGGCAGCGGGCCACAGCCCCAAAGAGGCCGCCCAGCTCTGTTGCCAGTATTGCAGCCAGAGTATTCTTTCCAGCGGTCTCACCTTTTTTGCCGCCACAGTCGGCGTGGCCACCATTAGCAAAATGGAGTTGCTGAAAAGTATCTGCCTACTGATCTCCCGGGGCGCGCTGATTAGCATGGTTGTGATTATTCTTGTGCTGCCTTGTCTCTTAATGCTGCTAGAACCCGTCATTCGCCACACCACACTGCATTGGGTGAAGAATAATCAGAAAGCAAAAAGAAACACCTATGAGGATTTAAGTGATATTCCATCCACAACCGTAGATGGCTCGGCGGATGGAACCGAACAGCCCCTAAGACAAATTTAATAAGCGTTCTATATCCACCCTACATTACTTAAAGGAGTGTAATCCATAATGAAAAAACAAGTTCAGCAGATCACCAGTCTGGCCCTTTGCGGCGCTTTGTCCCTCTCTTTGGGAATACCCGCTTTTGCCCAGGAGGCTTTGGAAAAAAGCGAAACCATTTATACGGTCCTTAGTCCTGACGGTTCTATGGAAAGCCAGAGCGTCAGCGTACACCTCCATCGAGAAAACGGTTTAAAAGGTGCGGCGGATGAAAGCGAACTGACCAATATTCAGTGCACCCAGGGCCAGGGGGGGTTTACCCAAAACGGCGAGTCAATTACTTGGAATGTGGAAGAAAGCGAGGCCTATTATAAAGGGGATTCAGACCGAACTGTTCCGGTCAGCGCGGATATTACCTATAGCTTGAATGGTCAAACCGCACCCTTGGAACAGTTGTTGGGGAAAAGCGGCCGACTGAAGATCACCATAGACCTAGCCAACCATGAGACCACTACCACCCAGGTAAACGGCGAGTCTCGTACAGTCTGCACCCCCTTTGTCACCGTGGTGGCGGCCATTCTGGACAGCAGCTGCAAAAATCTTACCGCCGAACACGGGAAGATTGAAAGTCTTAGCAGTAACCAGGTTGCGGGCTTTGTCTGTCTGCCCGGGGTAAGGAATAGTCTGGAGGGGCTGATCCCCCAAAAAGCGGCGGGGCTAGAAGATTATTTACTGGATCAGGTGGTTGTCGAAGCCGATGTAGAAAATCTCTCGGCTCCCACCGTGCTGATTGCCTGCGCCACCGATCCGGCGGAGCTGGACCAGGAAACCCTGGACCTAGAGGAATTAGAAGACCTGCCCGAAAACCTGGACCGGCTGGACAATGCTATGGCAGAGCTTATTGATGGAGCTGTTCGCCTAACAGACGGTACCCTACAGCTTGGTAATGGTGTTGGACAGCTGAAAGTGGGCGCCGGACAGCTGGATGATGGAGCCGTTCAACTGAACCAGGGCGTGCAGGCCCTGCGGGAGGGAGCCAGTGCCCTACACGCAGGCACCGCTTCCGCTAAAGACGGGGCCGGTGCCCTGAAAACAGGTGCGGACCAGCTTTCCGCCGGGCTGGACATCTTGAAGGATGGAGCCGGCGCTCTGGCTGGAGGATATCAGCAACTAAAGGCCGGCAGTGAGAGTCTGAGTGTGGGACTAAACACATTAAACGAAAACAGCGTATCTCTTACCCAAGGAAGCAAGCAGGCATTAGAGGGCGCTACCGCTCTAGTAGAGGCCCAAGGCCAATTAACCACAGGGTCTGCCACATTTGCCGGGTCTTTGGACACCGTGACAGCCCAGGGGAATGCCGCTGTGCAGCAGCTCCTCACCCCTGAAGCCTACGGTCAGTTGTTAACCTCTCTTCCGGCAGAACAGCAGACACAGCTCTTGGCTGCCTACAGTGGCACCTACCAGGCAGCCGTGGAGCTGACCGCGGGACTGAACCAGCTGAACCAAGGCTATGCCCCCATCAACAGTGGAATTCAACAGACCGGGCAGGCCAGTGTGTCCTTACAGCAGGGTCTGGAATCTTTAAATCAGGGAATTACACAGTATACGCAAGGAGTGGCCTCTGCCCATCATGGTGCTAGTCAGCTGGACACCGGTCTAGGCCAAATGGGCCAACAACTGCCAGGGTTAACCAGCGGTGTAGAAAACCTGGCGGCAGGCGCCAACCGCCTGAGTGCAGGCGCGGAGCAGCTTCAGAGCGGCAACACTGCCCTGGCCAACGGCGCAGCCCAGCTCTCCTCAGGCTTAGAAGAACTCTCTGGGGGCAGCGTACAGCTAACCGATGGCATCAAGGCCCTGGTAGCAGGAACCCTAGAGCTGGAAAGCGGCGTTAGCCAGGTGAGCGACGGAGCTGGACAGTTGGAAAATGGTCTGCGGCAATTTGACGAAGAGGGCCTCTCTACGCTTACTGAAGGATTGGATCCAGATCAGCTTAAAGATCTTAAGGACGTCACAAACATGATGAGGGAACAGCTGAAAGAATATGGCAGCTTCTCCGGTGCGGCCGAAGGTACGGAAGTAACTACCAAGTTTATTATGAAAACCACCCGGCCAGAGGATTCTCAAAACAAACCGGAAGCTGAAGAGACCTCTGCCAGCACAGAAGAGAAGGAAAGTTTCTGGGATCGTCTGATCAGCCTGTTCGGTTTCTAAAAGATAGTAAAAAGCCCCAGCAGAATTTCATCCTGCTGGGGCTTTTTCTTAGAACCTATATTCATAAGCAGCGTTCAACGCCTATGAATATAGGTTCTTATATTTTATAGCTGCACGATGCTCTCCTGATTTACCAGACGGATACCTTTTGCCGCCAGGGCCGCGCCCGCCGCCTTGGGGTCCTGCACCCGAAAAATCATATAGGCGTGGTCCACATCGCCGCCGCCCAAAAATGCGTACATATACTCTACGTTCACCTGGGCCTGGGTCAGCACCTCCAGCACCTTGTGCAGCCCGCCGGGCTCATCGGGAATCATTACCGCCAGCACAGGGGTTAGCTGGTGGATAAAGCCTCCGTCTTTCAAGACAGTAGTGGCCTTGTATACATCGTCCACAATCAGCCGGACAATGCCAAAATCATTGGTTTCGGCCAGACTTAGGGCCCGCATGTCGATATGGTTTTCCGCCAACAGACCAGTCATAGCGGTCAGGGTACCGGGCTTATTCTCCAGAAATACGGAAATTTGGTTGACTGTCATAGGGGTGCCCTCCTTATAAAGGGAAAACTAAGTTGATTGTTTTATCTTTCGAAAATTCGTCCGCAAACCAATAGCTATGCTCCGCGCCAAAAATGACCAAAATCTTCTTGCCGGATTTTTCAGCCATGACCTTCCGAATGTTTTCCGTAATGCGGCAGTTGCGCTCTATCCAAATCTGCCGGTGGGTCTCGGGACTCATGGCGCCCTGCATCTCGTGCTTGTACCGGGCGATGTCGTTAAATTCCACTGAGTTGAAAGGGATTTCCGCCCTAAGGCCTGCTTCCATGAACTGATTCATCATGGCCTCCCACTGCTTTGCCCCTTCCGAGCCCTCGGGCAGCTTGGCCTCCAGAATATCCCCCTCCTTCTGGGAAAGCTGGTAGTCCTCCTCCGTCCAATAATCACAGGGGACAAAGGGAACGCCCCGGCTCTTGCAGTAATCAAAGATGTATCGCTCGTACTCGCTGGGATATTTTTTCTCGCCTCCCACCAAATCCTCCGGCCGCACTTCCCCGCAGACCACGTCCGGCTGGAAACGGTCAAAGGCCGCGATGGCTTTTTGGTCGTCCCATTTGCAGGCCTCCAGCAGCTCTTTCCCGCCGTGCACAGAGCTGAAAATGCCGATTTTAGTCATATGTACGCTCCTATTCCTTTCATATCTTCCGCTTGTCAATGACGCGTACGGCCTTACCCTCGCTGCGGACAATTGATTTGGGCGCCACCAGGGTTACCCGGGCAGTGAGGCCCAGCATAGAGCGCAGACCTTCCACCAGCTCCTTCTGGCGGGCGGCGACGTCGCCCAGGTTGTCTGTGAACATCTCGGGGGTCATCTCCACCTGCACATCCAGGGTATCTGTATTCTTTACCCGGTCCACCACAATCTGGTAGTTGGCCGGATAGCCGTGATTCAACAGCACGGTCTCGATCTGAGACGGGAACACATTCACGCCCCGGATAATCAGCATATCGTCCGTACGGCCCTGGGGCTTGGTCATCTTCACATGAGTACGCCCACAGGGGCAGGGCTCTCGGGTAAGCGTGCAAATATCTCGGGTACGGTAACGCAGCAGCGGGAACGCCTTTTTGGTGATGGAGGTAAATACCAGCTCGCCCTGGCTACCCTCTGGCAGCACCTCGCCGGTCTCGGGGTCAATGATCTCGGCGATAAAGTGGTCCTCGTTGATATGCATACCAGTCTGAGCACTGCACTCAAAGGAGACCCCTGGACCCGAAAGCTCAGTGAGGCCGTAAATATCATAGGCCTTAATACCCAGGGTCTGCTCAATATCCCGGCGCATCTCCTGGCTCCAGGCCTCAGCGCCAAAGATGCCGGCCTTTAGCGGAATGTCGTCAGGTCCTAGGCCCATTTCCTTCATCGTCTCGCCAATATAGGCCGCGTAGGAGGGGGTACAGCAGAGAATGGTGGCCGATAGATCCTGAATAAACATAATTTGCCGCTCTGTGTTGCCAGAGGAGGTGGGAATGGTCAGACAGCCCACCTTGTGGCTGCCTCCGTTCAGGCCTGGGCCACCGGTGAATAAGCCGTAGCCATAAGAGACCTGGCACACATCTTCATTGGTACCACCCGCCGCCATGATAGCCCGGGCGCAGCAGTCCTCCCATAGGTCAATATCCGCCTGGGTGTAAAAGGCTACCACCCGCTTACCCGTGGTGCCGCTGGTGGACTGAATGCGTACGCAGTCCTTCAAGGGTACGCCCAATAGGCCGTAGGGATAGGCCTCCCGCAGGTCCGCTTTAGTAATAAACGGCAGCTTATAGAGGTCGTCCGAGGACTTCACGTCAGCAGGAGTCAGGCCCTTCTCCTCCATCTTTTTGCGGTAATAGGGCACATTGTCCCACACATGGCGCACCTGTTCTACCAGGCGCTGGTCCTGTATGGCCTTGATTTGTTCCCGGGAGGCGCACTCCATCTCGGGCTGGTAATACCTTTCCATTGGGCTCAGTCCTTTCGGTTATATAGAATTTCTGGCGTATGCCAGCAAAACACAATCGCAAATAAGTATTCTTCCACCCGCGTTCCATGGGGCAAAACGCTTTTGCGCGGCGTTTAAAAATGGTTGTAGAACACCGTCTCCTCCAGGGGCTTTTTATCTCTATGGCGGGGATTTGGGGCGGCGTCCGGGGCCGGGTAGCCCATGGCCAGCAGGCTGACGGGCTCCCAATCCTCCGGCAGTTGGAACTCCTCCCGCACCGCCTCGGGGATAAAATGCATCACCCAAGTGGAGCCCACCCCCAGGCTGGCCGCTGCCAGCATCATATGCGTCGTCACAATGGCAGCGTCAATGTCCCCGCTGGGCTTACCATCATATCCGCGCTTCCAGCATTCGCCGGTGTCGCAGCAGGTGAGAATGGCCAAGGGGGCGTTAAAGTGGCAGTGGGTGCACCGGCGGTATTTTTCCAAAGCCTCCGGCGACTGAATCACCAGCACCCGCTGGGGCTGCAAATTACAGGCCGTGGGGGCTGTTTGTCCAGCCCGCAGAATAATGTCCAGCTTTTCCGGTTCCACCGGCCGGTCCTCGAAGCCGCGCACGGAAAAACGGTTCTGGACTAATTTTAGAAAGTCCATATCCATCTGTCTTTTCCTACCTTTCCTCCAAAAACTTCAGCGCCCGGGCCACGCCCAAAGAGTGGGGGCCAAAGCCGAAAAGTCCCATGAAACTGTACCCGCCGGAGTGGAAAACGGCGGTAGGGCTTAGGGCGCTCATGAACTTCAAAATGGCAAAAAGCACTGTTAGAGCTAGCGTAAGGACCCAAAGGCGGTCAACGCACACAATACAATATAATCTTCATAGGCGGTTTGCCCCCTGCCCTAGGGCAAAAGCCTTGCGGTTGAGATCCAGAAACTTCACCGGCACACAGGCCCCAATGGCCTCCTGCCAAGCGCTTTCTGGGAAGTCAAAATAGTGGCTAAGCCGCCCCAGCAGCACCAGGTTTACGGCCTTGGCGCTGCCTGCCTCCTCGGCCAAAGAGAGGCAATCAATAGCGTCCACCTGGGCTCCAGCGGATGTCATTTTATCCACCAGGTTCTCTGGGTACACAGCAGTGCCGGTAATCACCGGCATGGGGTCAATTTGCTGGGTATTGGTAACCACTCGGCCGGCCGGCTTTAGGTATTCCAGCCAGCGGGCGGCCTCCAACAGCTCAAAGGAGACAATGGCGTCCGCTTGGCCCTTGTCAATGACCGGCGAGGCCACTCGATCCCCGTACCGCACAAAGGTGACTACACTGCCCCCCCGCTGGCTCATGCCGTGGACTTCGGAAACCTTTACGTCATAGCCCTGTTCCAGCAGCAGATGGCCCAAAAGCTTACTGGCCAGCAAAGACCCCTGGCCCCCTACGCCGACAATCATGATATTTTTCGTTTCCATCATTGGCCCTCCTTCAACGCGTCGAACTTACACAGCTGTCCGCAGACCCCGCAGCCCACGCACTGGGTGGCGTCCACAACGGCAACGGCCCTGCCATCCGCTTTCCCTTTCCGAATGGAGATGGCCGGACAGCCGATCTTCATGCAGGCCTTACAGCCCTTGCACGTTTCCGGGTTTACAAAGAGGGCGGGCTGGCGCTTTACATGTTTCAACAGGGCGCAGGGCCGCCGGGAGATGATTACTGAGAGCTCCGGCGCGGCCAGCTCCTCTTCCACTGCCGTCTTACAGGCGGCCAGGTTGTAAGGATCCACTACTCGCACCCGGTTAATGCCCATGGCCCGGCACAGGGCCTCCAGGTCGATCTTTCCCGCCGGGTCTCCCCTCAGGTTAAAGCCGGTGGTGGGGTTCTGCTGGTGGCCAGTCATGCCAGTGATGGAGTTGTCCAGAATAATCACCGTGGAGCCCGACTGGTTATAGGCCGCGTTAGCCAGGCCCGTCATGCCCGAGTGCACAAAGGTGGAGTCGCCAATCACGGCCACCGCGCGGCCCTGGCTCTCTTTGCCCAGCGCCTTGTTAAAGCCGTGCAGGCCACTGATGGATGCCCCCATGCACAGGGTCATGTCCATAGCTGAGAGAGGCGGCATGGCCCCCAAGGTGTAGCAGCCAATGTCTCCCAGCACTGTACACTTTGCCTGGGCCAAGGTATAAAACAATCCCCTATGGGGGCACCCGGCGCACATTACCGGCGGGCGGCTGGGCAGCGGCTCTTCCAGGGCTTGGCCGGCGGGAACCGGCAGGCCAAGCTTTTCGGCGATAAGGTTCTGGCTCAGCTCTCCGGTCAGGGGGAACACGTCCTTGCCGGAAAGGGCCAGACCCAAGCCCCGGCAGTAGTCCTCAATAAAGGAATCGCCCTCTTCCACTACCACCAGCAGGTTCACCTTTGCGGCGAAGTTCTTGATTAAGGTCTCAGGCAGGGGCCAGACCATGCCCAGCTTCAACACAGGGAACTTCTCTCCGCAGGCCTCTTTCACGTACTGATAGCAGGTGCTGGACGCAATAATGCCCACGCGCCGGTCTTTGCCCTCCTCCTCTCGATTGATGGGGGCGGACTCGGCCCACTGAGCCAAATCCTTTAGCCGTGCTTCCACTACTGGGTGCCGGCGCACCGCATTAGCGGGGGCCATTACGTACTTTTGGGGATTCTTCTCATAGGGGCGAGAGGTGGGCCGCAGGCGCTCTCCCAGCTCCGTCACGGATTGAGAGTGGGCCACCCGGGTGCACATTTTCAGCAGCACGGGGGTGTCGAACTTCTCTGAGAGCTCATAGGCCAGCTTGGTAAAGGCCAGGGCTTCGGCGGAGTCAGAGGGCTCCAGCATCGGCAGTTTGGCGGCCTTGGCGTAGTGGCGGGAGTCCTGCTCGTTCTGGGAGGAGTGCATGGCCGGGTCGTCGGCCACAGCAATGACCAGCCCCCCATTGACCCCAGTATAGCTCATGGTAAAGAGAGGGTCGGCCGCCACGTTCAAACCCACATGCTTCATGGCGCAAAAGGAGCGGCGCCCAGCCAGGCTGGCCCCAAAGGCAGTCTCCATAGCCACCTTTTCGTTGGGAGCCCACTCACAGTAGATTTCGGGAAACTTAGCAGCCTCCTCTGTAATTTCTGTGCTGGGAGTTCCGGGGTAGCTGGAGGCCACTGTACAACCTGCCTCAAACAGTCCCCGGGCCACCGCGGCATTTCCCAAGATCAATTTTTTCATAGAATATGTACCTCCAAATGGTAATGAGCGGTGGGTCAGTCCGTCTTTTGGAACCGCACGGTCTGCTCTTTCATAGATATTTTTTCCACCTGCCAGCCGTATCCGGCCAGCTCTTTTTTATATTTTAAGAAGGAATGGTCCAGCGGGACCCCGGCAATGCGGCCGATCTCCGCAAAGCTTAGCGAAAGCCAAGGCCCCGGGGCCCTTTGCAGATATTCCCAAAGGGGGTTATATTTGCTCATAGGCCGCTTTTCTTAAAATTCGTAGTCGATGCAGGCCCGGCTCTCCCGGATGCCGCCCACGAATTTTCCAAACTCCACGTGCTCGGGGCTCACCTGGTAGGCATTCAAGCCGTCCAGGGAGTGAAAGTCAAAGATAAGGGCCACGTCGTAGTTGGCGTTGGGCGCACCCTGGGTACAGCGCACTACCCGACCGCTTTGGACGGCGGGAAGCTTGCAGAGCTCCTCTCCCCGGCTCAGAAATTCGGCAATATTTGCCTCTTTGTTCTCTTCCTTTAACGAAAACATGCAGATATGGCGTATCATGATTTTCCTCCAAAAAGCGAATATATTTCTATGTTCTCCACCCGGTTTTATCCCCTGTTCTGAGCTTCCACCAGCCGCACGCCGCAGTACTGCTCCCGCAGCTTGGGCTTTTCGATTTTTCCAGTGGCGTTGCGGGGCACTGGGGCAAAGAGGATCTTCCGGGGCCGCTTATACCTGGGCAGGCCTTCGCAGAAGCGAAGGATCTCCTCTTCGGTACAGCTCTCCCCCTCTTTGATCTGGATGATGGCTGCCGCGATCTCCCCCAGCCGCTGGTCCGGCAGGCCAATGACCGCCACGTCGTGGACCTTGGGGCACCCGGCCAAAAAGGCCTCTATCTGTACTGGGTACAGGTTTTCTCCACCGGAGATGACCACGTCCTTCTTCCGGTCCACCAGGAAGATAAAGCCATCCTGGTCCTGTTGGGCCATGTCACCGGTGTGCAGCCAGCCATTTTCCAGCACCTGTTTGGTGGCCTCTGGGTCGTGGTAATAGCCAACCATCACCCCGCCGCCCTTTACGCACAGCTCACCCACCTGGCCCTGCTCCACGGACTGGCCCTGTTCATCCACAATCTTCACCTTCCAGCCATAGCCGGGCACCCCGATGGCTCCCACCTTGTGGGGGTTCTCCACCCCCAGATGCACACAGCCTGGGCCGGTGGACTCGGACAATCCGTAGTTGGTATCATATTTATGGTGAGGGAAATAACTCCACCAGTGCTTCACCAAACTGGGCGGCACTGGCTGGGCCCCTATGTGCATCAGCCGCCACTGAGAGAGCTGGTAGTCAGCAAGCTTTAGCTCCTCTCGGTCCAGGGCCGCCAGCAGGTCCTGGGCCCAGGGCACCAACAGCCAGACAATGGTGCAGCCCTCTGAAGAGACCGCCTCCAAAATAGCCCGGGGGCTGTTGCCCTTCAGCAGCACAGCCTTTCCCCCGGTAAACAGAGAGCCAAACCAGTGCATTTTGGCGCCGGTGTGGTACAGAGGCGGAATACACAGGAACACATCCTCGTGGGTAGTCTCGTGGTGCAGGGCCTCCATGCGGGCAGACTGCATCAGCGCCGAGTGCCGCAGCAAAATGGCCTTGGGAAAGCCCGTGGTGCCGGAAGAATAGTAAATAGCCGCTTCGTCCTCGTCATCAATAAGCACCTTAGGCGGGGCGCTGGAGCAGTTTGCGGCGGCCCTGTGATAGTCCTCCCCAAAGGAGGGGCAGGCGTCGCCCACAAAGAACAGCAGACGGTCCTGAGACATAGTGGCAGCGATAGACTCTACCCGGCCGATAAACTCGGGACCAAAGAAAAGAATGTCCGCGTCGGCCAAGCGCACACAGTAGTCAATCTCCTCGGCCGTATAGCGAAAATTTAGGGGCACGGCCACCGCTCCGGTTTTCAGAATGCCAAAATAAATAGGCAGCCATTCCAGGCAGTTCATTAATAGAAGGGCCACCTTCTGGCCCTTTCGGATCCCCCGGCTGAGCAGCAGATTTGCCACCCGGTTGGCCTTTTCGTCAAATACGGACCAGGTGATCTCTCTCCGGTAAGGGGCCGGGCCGCCAGGCTGTATCAGTTCATATTCCCGCCAGGTCACCCGCCGGGGCTCCTGTATCTCAGGGTTGATCTCCACCAGGGCGGTTTGCGGGCCATAAAGTTTACTATTTCGTTCAAGTAGATCCGTAATAGGCATGGCGGTCACTCCTCTTGACCTGTGGGGTGCTAATGCGTTAAATGAGCAAAACGCAAAAAGCCCTTTCCCGCCAGATCATCGTTTTATGCAAATCATCTAGAATCTTGTGGGAAACACCGGGAATTTCTCCTCTGTCCCGGCAGTTCTACAAAATACACGCATTGCTTGTACATTATATCTTGTTTTTTTGTTAAAGTCAATAACAGGGTTGGGGCGGAACACGTTGACAAACCAAGGGTCCGGCGGCGGAACTACAAAATTTTTGTTAGGTCCGGTTGCCTACACGATCTCCATCCCCGCCATCTGGGCGATGCCGACCGCCTGGTACCCAGTGATCTTCGCCCCTCTTAGCTCTGCCAGAGTTTCTGACACCACAATCCCGTCTATCTCACAGTCTGAGAGGTCCATCCCTTTTAAGGAGGTTCTAAAAAACTCCGCGCCTATCAAACTGACCTCCACAAGCTTTACTTTTTTTAAAACTGCTTGATGAAAGCTGGCGGAACGGCACCGGGTATCTTGCAGGAGCAAGCCGTCTAACAGGGCCTCGGAAAAATTTGCGTAGCAAAGAGACGAATGCAAAAATTGACATTGCTTTAATCCTGCCATAGCAAAATTGGCCCCATCCCCTTTGCAGTCACTTACAAGGCATTCCTTCCAGTAACTTTCGCTAAAGCTGAGGTTGGAAAAATCACAGTTAACAAACTCACATTGATAAAAATTGGCCCTGGTAAAGTCGCAGCCAGTAAAGCGGCAACGCTCAAAACGCATCTTTTCCAGCTCAATATTTTCAAAACTCAGCTGGCACAGCGCTTCTCCTTCCAGTTTTGCCGCTCTAATAGAATCACCTGTAAGCTTTGCGGCCTTTACTAGGCTTTTTAAGTCCTGATAATTCATAATTCCTCCTGTAAGGAAACGGCGCATGAAGCCTCTTCTTCATACGCCGTTTCCTTACTATCTGTTTTGGATAAAATCTTATACGTTTTCCACCGCTTCGCGAAGGGCCTCGGTACGGTTAATCTTTTCCCAAGAAACATCCAGGTCTTCCCGACCCATATGGCCGTAGGCAGCCAGCTGGCGGTAGATGGGGCGGCGCAAGTCCAGCTCTTTAATAATAGAGGTGGGGCGCAGGTCAAAGACTTTTTTCACCGCCTCGGCCAGACATTCGTCACTAACTGTGCCTGTGCCAAAGGAATCTACCATAACGGAGACAGGCCGGGCCACGCCAATGGCATAGGCCAGTTCCACTTCTGCCTTGCGGGCCAAACCAGCCGCCACGATGTTTTTGGCCACCCAGCGGGCCGCGTAGGCAGCGGAACGATCCACCTTGGTGGGGTCCTTGCCAGAAAATGCCCCGCCGCCGTGCCGGCCATATCCACCGTATGTATCCACAATAATCTTACGCCCGGTCAGGCCGCTGTCGCCTACAGGGCCGCCCACCACAAAGCGCCCGGTGGGGTTAATATAAATACGAGTGGCGGAATCCACCAGTTCAGAGGGGACCACTGGCTTGATCACATGCTTAATCATATCCTTCTTCAGCTTATCCAGCTTCACCGACTCATCGTGCTGGGTGGAGATTACAATGGCATCAATGCGCTTTACCTGGTCCCCATCATACTCCACAGTCACCTGGGTCTTGCCATCGGGCCTTAGGTACTTCAGCGTGCCGTCCTTGCGCACCTTTGCCAGCTGCTTGGCCAGCTTGTGGGAAAAGGAAATGGCCATGGGCATATACTCGGGCGTCTCGTCACAGGCGAAACCAAACATCATCCCCTGATCTCCCGCGCCAATGAGACTGTTTTCGTCAGTCTCGCCATTTTTCGCCTCTTGAGACTCATTAACACCCATAGCAATGTCCGGGGACTGGGCATCAATGGAGGTTAACACGCCACAGGTCGTTCCGTCAAAACCGCACTCCGGGTTGTCGTAGCCGATTTCCTTGACCACCTGGCGGGCCACATTGGCAATGTCCACATAGCAGGTGGTGGAGATCTCCCCCATCACATGGATTACGCCGGTAGTCGCTGTGGTCTCACAGGCCACGTGGGCCTGGGGGTCTTGCTGAATAATGGCGTCTAGCACTGCGTCGGAGATCTGGTCGCATACTTTGTCTGGATGCCCCTCGGTAACGGATTCGGAAGTAAATAGTTTCATAAATGGATACCCCTTTCTTGGATTTGATGTCAGGATAAATCCATACCGAAAAATAAGGACCACTCGAAAAACGAGGGTCCTTACTGCGCCTCATCTTTCGGGAGAGTTGCCGTCAGCAGCTCTTATACTCCGCAGGAATTAGCACCTTGCAGCTCTCGCCACAGGTTGCCGGGCATCATAGGGCCTGTCCCTCCGCCACTCTTGATAAGGATTTATTCTGTTTTTTTGTATTATAGCATCCCGCGAGCCTGATGTCAATGGATATAGAGAAAAATTATATACCGCCAAAATATTTTTCAACAACAGCCCGCAGATCTTCAAAGATTGCCGGGCTACCTGCCAGTACCGGCATTCCCTGCTCATAGCTTAATGGCCGACCGCCCAAGGTACCCGACAGCGCCCCGGCCTCTTTCAAAATCACCGAAGCCGCGCAGTAGTCCCAGGGGGACAGGCGGGCCTCGAAAAATCCATCGGCCCGGCCCGCCGCCACAGTACACAGATCAATGGCCCCAGAGCCCGAACGCCTCACATCCCCACACTGAAGAAAGATCTCCCGCAAGGCGGCAAAGGTTGTCTTTGCCAGTTCCCGGTAATAGGGCGCAGTTCCAAACACAATAAGAGCGTTCTCCATGGGGACTTCCGCCGCGTGAATAGGTTCGCCGTTACAAAAAGCACCGCCTCCCTGTATAGCAGAGAATAGCTCGTTCCCCCACACATCGTACACCAGCCCCATCACGCCTATGCCGTCCTCTACCAGCCCCACAGATACCGCACAGGGCCGGTAGCCCCGCATAAAGTTGGTAGTACCGTCTATGGGGTCCACAATCCAGTTGTACCCTGGGAGCAGGACATTCTCCTCCTGCTCCTCGGAAAAGAAATGAGCCTGCGGCAGCAACGCGCCTAGCCTCTCCAGTAAAAATTTCTGAGAAGCCAGGTCGCCCTCGGTCACAAAATTAGCATGTCCCTCTTTGGAGTAGACCTTTGGGTGACACAGGCTGCGGATCATAGCCCCGTCTTCCCGGATAATTTGAGCCGCCTCTATAGCCAGCCTCTGAAGATCCATATTATCTGCCCCCTTTTTCTTCTAATCGTCTGTGCTCTGCCTTCCACTCCAGAATCTGCCGCAGCCGTTCCCCATACCGAGCCTCGTTGCCCTGGGTGGTGGGGAGATAGTACCGCTTATCCTTTAGGGAATCCGGCAGGCACCGCATCGTGGTCAGCTTGGCCTCATAGTCGTGGGCATAGCGGTAGCCCTTGCCATAGTCTAGCTCCTTCATCAGCCTGGTAGGAGCATTGCGGATGACCAGGGGCACCGGCTCGGCCAGCATCCCTTGGGCATCGCCCGCAGCGGCCATGTAGGCGCTTTCCAAAGCGTTGGACTTGGGCGCAAGAGACATATATACCACCGCATGGGTCAGATTTACCGAGCACTCCGGCATACCAATAAAGTGGCTGGCCTGGTATGCCGCCACGGCTACCTCTAGAGCGTGGCTGTCCGCCAGGCCCACGTCCTCACTGGCAAAACGAATCAGCCGCCGGGCTACGTACAGAGGGTCCTCCCCTGCCTCCAGCATCCGGGCCAGCCAGTACACCGCCGCGTCGGGATCGCTGTTGCGCATAGATTTGTGCAAAGCGGAAATCAGGTTATAGTGTTCCTCTCCTTTTTTATCATATAATAAGGATTTTTTATTAATACACTGTTCAATAATCTCATTTGTCACCGTCACCCGGCCCTCCTGCCGGGGGGCGTTTAGTACAATCATCTCCAGGGTGCCCAAGGCTGTGCGGGCATCTCCGTTGGCAAAGTTGGCTACAATCTCCAGCATTTCTTCCGGCATATCGATCTCTTGCCCGCCAAATCCCCGGGGGTCGGTGAGGGAGCGGCCCAAAAGGCTAGTGAGGTCTTTGGCCGAAAGGGCCTGCAAAACAAACACCTTGCACCGGGAGAGCAGCGCGGAGTTCACTTCAAACGAAGGATTTTCTGTGGTGGCGCCTATTAGGATAATACTCCCTCGTTCTACAAAGGGCAAAAACGCGTCCTGCTGGGCCTTATTAAAACGATGGATCTCGTCCACAAACAAAATAGTGCGCTCTCCCAAAAGCCGGATACGCTCGGCCTCGTTCATAACCTCTTTGATCTCCTTGATGCCACTGGTCACCGCGCTAAAATTAATAAAGTTGGACTGGGTCCGGCCCGCGATAATTTGGGCCAGGGTGGTTTTTCCAACCCCTGGCGGGCCCCAGAAGATCATGGAGGGCACCCGGTCGTTATCAATTAACTGCCGCAGCACCTTGCCACTGCCCAATAGATGCGTCTGCCCCACAAATTCCTCCAGGGACTGAGGACGCATCCTAGTGGCCAGCGGCGTGTCTGCCGGGTCTGTCTCAAAAAATGTCCGCTGCCTCATGTCTCTCCCCTTTCCTGCCTATGCTGTTCTTTTTCTGTCAAGGCCTCCTTGCGGTAGTGGCTGGGCAAGCGCCCGGTTCTCTCTCGGAAAACTTTAGAAAAATAAGATGCATCTGAAAAGCCTGCCTGACGGGCAGCGTCAGAAACCGAAAGCCCTCTTTTCAAAAAAGAAATGCTCCGGCCAGTGCGATAGTCTAACAAATAATTAAATAAAGACATCCCCATTTGCCGCTTAAAAAACCGACAGCACTCACTTCTGCACAGTCCCGCCTGACGGGCCACTTCTTCCAAGGTAAGCTTTTCCCCATAGTGTTCGTGAATATAGGACAAAATTATCCGCAGCCGCCGAAGCCGTTCCGGGTCCTCCTGGGGAGCACTGCGCACCTGCTCGGCACATCGATCATAGAGGAGCGCCCAAATCTCAGTCAACAGACGCTGGACATGTAGCTCATAAAGCGCGGGCCGCTGGGTGGTCAGCCGGTATACTTCCTCCAAAAGAGGCAGTGCCCGTCCTTGCCAGAGCTCCGCTCCATCCAGCGGCAATGCGGATAAAGACTTGCTTTCTACCACAGGGTAGATATACTTTGCCCCGGCCGCACTGCCTTCAAAGCCAGCCAACAGCCGGGGATGGAAGGTTAGAGAAATATAGTCGCAGTCGCCCTTTACCATCCGGCCTGCGTGCAGTGCGCCGGAATTACAAAACAGACCCTGTCCAGAGGTCAAAATGAATTTGCTTTCGTTTACTTGATACTCAATCTGCCCTTCTTTTACCAAGGTAAACTCCACTTCATCATGCCAGTGCCAGGGAAAAGACCCGGTAGGATAAGAAGAAAGCAGTTTTCTGTCCGCATAAACCGGAAACGCATATGTTCCGTGTAATTTTAGCTCCCGATTTTGTCCATCTAGGCTTAGCTCCATAAACATCCCTCTTTTTTGTATTATACTGGAAACTGGACAGAAAAGCAAGTATTAGCCTGTGAATAAAGCGCTTTAGCACTCTTGTGTGCAGATAACTCATGCTTATAAACAGCACTTTTTTAGTTTCCCATTGCTTCTCTCACAATAATTTGCTATAATATATGCAAATACACTTTTGCATATATTCAACACGGGGGCAGCTTATGAAAAATTTTGACTATTCTTTTCTTCACCATCTGTCTCTTCCCCAAGGTCTTGCCAGTTTGGTTGCCAATATTGATCTAATCAGTGAAAATCTTTCTAAGCCAGCTTACCTTCTGCGCTATAAACGAATTCAGCGGGAGACGGTAGATCGTTCCGTTCAGGCAATCCAGCAGTTGGCCGGGAGCTCCTGTCTCGGCTACCGGACTGCTCTTGAAGAGATCTCCATAGCGATCCAGCCCTTTACCTGGACGCCAGAACTGTATTTTCGTATACTTGCCTCTGTTTTCCCTGAAGAACGCGCTGTTACGATGGCAGAATTCCCTATATCTACAGCTCTTTCTGCCTATAAAAAAGAGAGAGAGGCCTCTGCCTCTCCCCTTCTGCTTATTTCTTGCCTTACCTTAGATGTTATCTGCACATTCCCCCATGCTTCCTGGACCTCTGGACTTCTCTTGGCTCGCACGTTACTGGAGGCTGAGGGTTATTCTATATGCAAATATATTTCAATCGAATCAAATATATGCAAATATTTCTATTTTTATCACCAGGCCTATGTTTCTGCCGCTGACTATTGGGAAGAAAACGGCAACGAATATCTGCCTTTTATTGAGATGTTTCTCTCCCTGCTTTATCTGAGCCTTCAAGAGCTAAAAGCGCCTGCTGCTGGCCGCCAGCTAACCAAGCGGGCACGAATTGAGAAGTTTGTCCAGACAAGCCTAGATCCCATTTCAAAGGCTGAAATCTGCGCCGCGTTGCCGGACATCAGCCCCACTACGGTAGAGGCCGCCTTAGGCGCTATGGTAAAGAATGGCTCCATCTTACGGCTAGGAGCTACCCGTGGAGCAAAATATGTTAAGGCGTCTCAAACTTCAGAGTTCCAAGCTCTCTAGCGGCCTGCGCGTTATACCTACACAGCAACTCATAGGAACAGAGTCCTTCTTTGGCCCAGCGGCAGCGGTGGCATACCTTCTGGAAATCCGTCCTATTCAACTGGCCCATTAGGCTGACCATCTTTGGCCAAGTGATTTCCTGTCCTACCTCTAGATTAAGTACCTCCAACGCGGCCTTATCCCGGCATAAAACGTCCTCTGTTCCTAAAGCGCAGCCTCCGCCCGCTTTCCTATTGGGACAGGCCTCACAAATACAGTCCTGCTTTATGCACAGTGTCAATTTTTCCCCGTTCTTTAATCCCCTAATCACCGCGTCCATATTTTCAGTAAATGCCTGGCTATATCCGTGGCCAGTATACAAGGATATGCAAAACAGGTGGTGCCCCCGCAAATTTTTCACGCTTCTCCCCCAAATCCAGCCTTTTTTAGAGAAACAATAATTGCCAGGGCCATCAAATAGGCCATTATCACCGAAATAGCATCCTTGACCAAAAATGGCACGGAGACCGCCAAAAGAGCCTGCCAAAACGGCGTAGCGCTCAGCATGGCATACTGTGCCGCGCCAAACAGATGGCACACCGCCAGGCCTAGCAACCCAAGGGGTACCACATAGAGCTTTTTACCCAGCCAGATTCCCAGTCCGCACAGAAACGCCATTGGCAAAAATCCCCAAAGAAAGCCACCGGTCACCCCCAGAAAACTTCCAAAGCCACTGGAAAACCCTGCGAATACCGGAATGCCTACCGCGCCCATTGCCAAATAAACCCCCACAGCCGCTGTACCCAGGGCTGGTCCCAGCATAAAGCCGCAAAGCGCCACACCAAAGGTTTGCAGCGTAATGGGCACACCGATTGGCAACGGAATCGAGATGAGAGAAAGCACCGCAAGAAGGGCTGCCATAACACCTGTTATCACAGACTTTTGCATAGAATTTTTCAGTTCCAATTTCATAAACTCATTCCACCTTTTCTTTATTTTGCATATGATGTAGATTTGGCAAAAAACTGCTTTTGACCACAGATACTTCTCCAGCCCCGAACGCCCTATTGCTGCCATCCGGCAAACGGAGAATCAGTCTGGCCTGGTGGTCCACGCCCTGTACAGTGCCCTCCCACTGGCAGCTTCCTTGCTGTAGAATAATTTCCATGCCAGTCAGCAGAGAGCGTTTTTGATATTCCGCCATAAAAAGACGTTCTGGTAAGGCGTTATAGTAGGTAAAGAAGCGGTTGATAATCTCCGCTGCCAGCCGGGTCCGTGCGCCCGCCGGCAGCATTTCTTGAAATATTGCACCTGCTACCTCTTGAATTTCCTCCGGAAATCCCCCGGCTGGTTCTTGAAGATTAACTCCAATTCCCAGCACGGCATAGTTTAGCTTTCCGTTTTCAAAGTCGATAGAGGCCTCTGTAAGGATACCGCAAACCTTTTTACCGCGAAAATAGACGTCGTTCACCCATTTAATTTGCGAACGCTTCCCAGTTACCGCGTCGATTGATTCTGCCACAGCTACTGCGGCGGCTGTGGTAATACACAGGGACTCCTCTGGTGAAAATGCTGGCCGCAGCAGCACACTCATATAAAGCCCATTGCCTCGCGGCGAATAAAACGACCGTCCCAGTCGCCCTTTTCCCTGCGACTGGCGTTCAGCAATCATCACCATTCCCTCGCGTCCGCCTTTTTCCGCCAAGGCCTTTAGCACCGTATTGGTTGAGGTCACCTCCTCCCGCACGTCAATGGCAATGGTCTCTGGCAAGGGCAGCAGCTGCCGGCGTATATTCTCTGGGCTGAGCACATTACTTTCTGAAATAAATCGGTATCCCTTATTAGTGGCGGCTTCGATCTCATACTCAGCCTGCCGGAGTTTTTGCACCGCTTTCCATACAGAATTACGGCTAATTCCTAATTTTCCAGCTAGCTCTTCCCCAGAAACCGGGCCCTGGGCTTCTCGCAAATACTGTAATACTCTATCTGCTACACTCACCTTTGCACTTCCTCTCTTAGAAAAACTATTGAACGCTCAACATATTTCCCTAATACCGAATCACCTGTTGAGGTTTAGCAAACCAAAAATTGATTTTTAATCAGGTCTGTGTTTCGCCAAGTGAACCTTTTGCAAATAGTCTTTTGATCCCTCTGGAGATGCTTTGATATACTGGTAAAACGTATGGGTATGTACGCCATTTTGCCCTATTTGCATAATAGCATGTGGCGCCGCTAATTGTCAACTATATTTTCTGATGCAAGGTGACAATCTTGTGTCAAAAAGCCTCTGGGAACTTGTGTCCCAGAGGCTTTCACTCTTTATTTTCCCGGCTTAAAGCTGTCTTTCAGCTTGACAGAACGGTTGAACACCAAATGTTCCGGGGTACTGTCTTTGTTGTCCACACAGAAATAGCCCTGTCTCATAAACTGATAGCTCTCCCCCGACTTGGCTGTTTTCAAGGCCGCTTCCAGCTTACAGCCTGTAAGGATCTGTAGGGAATCGGAGCTCAAATAATCTAAGAAGTTCCCCTCGTCGGGGTTTTCCACTGTAAACAAATTGTCATACACCCGCACCTCGGCGTCCAGGGCCGTCTTTGCGTCCACCCAGTGCAGGGTAGCTCCCTTTATCTTGCGGCCATCAGCAGGGTCGCCGCCCCGGCTATTGGGGTCGTATTCTCCATAAACACAGGTGATGCGCCCTGTCTCGTCAGCTTCGTAGCCGGTACACTTTACAATATATGCTCCCTTCAACCGGCACTCCGGTCCCTCGGGGTACAGGCGCTTATACTTGGGCACCGGCTGGGGTAAGAAGTCCTCAGCCTCTATCCATAGTTCCCGAGAAAAGCTGACTTCCCGTTCCCCATCCTCAGGACGGTTGGGATTGTTCTCTACCATGAAAGTCTCGGTCCTATCCTCCTGGTAATTGGTAATCACCAGCTTTACTGGGTTCAGCACCGCCATGACCCGCTGAGCTGTCTCGTTCAGGTCCTCCCGCAGGCAATACTCCAAAAAGGCATACTCCACTGTGGAAGCGGCCTTAGATACGCCGTTCCTCATCGAGAAGTTTCGAATGGCCGCAGGTGTATAGCCCCGCCGGCGTAAACCGCAGAGGGTGGGCATACGGGGATCATCCCAGCCATCTACATATCCGTCCTCCACCAGAGTACGCAGCTTTCGTTTGCTCATCACCGTGTTGGTAACGCCCAACCGGGCAAACTCAATCTGCCGGGGCTTAGAGGGTAAAGTTACGTTCTGAATCACCCAGTCGTAAAAGGGCCGGTGGTCCTCAAACTCCAGGCTGCACAGGGAGTGGGTAATGTGCTCCATAGCGTCCTCAAAGGGATGAGCATAGTCATACATGGGGTAAATGCACCACTGGTCCCCGGTTCTGTGATGACGGGTGTGGTTGATCCGGTAGATTACCGGGTCCCGCATGTTAAAGTTGCCGGAAGCCAGGTCGATCTTTGCCCGTAAAGTCATGCAACCATCCTCAAACTCCCCAGCCCTCATCCGGCGAAACAGATCAAGACTTTCTTCCCGAGGCCGGTCTCGATACGGGCTTTTGGCTGGAGTGGTTAGATCACCGCGCATCTCCCGCATCTGCTCCTGAGTCAACTCGCACACATAGGCCAAGCCCTTTTCAATGAGCTCCTCGGCCCCTTTATACATTTCCTCAAAGAAGTCGGAGCCGTAGTAAAACCGGTCCTCCCAGTCGTAGCCCAGCCAATGGATATCCTCCTTAATAGCGTTAACATACTCCACATCCTCTTTGGTGGGGTTGGTGTCATCCATGCGCAGGTTACAGATGCCGCCAAAGCGTTCCGCTGTGCCAAAGTCTACATAAATGGCCTTAGCGTGGCCAATATGCAGGTAGCCGTTCGGTTCAGGGGGAAAACGGGTATGCACCTGCATCCCAGCGGTGCGCCCCCCTGGGGCCATGTCCTCCTTAATAAAATCGTCAATAAAATTGGTGCTAACTACCTCCGCGCTGTCTCTCTTATTCTCGCTCATATTTTCAGTTCCCTCTTTCTCTAGGATATAAAAGCATCCGATCCACTTATAGAATAGTATACACAATGATGGGTCTTTCCACGGTACGCAATATCCTCTTCCCGCCGGGTGCGGGAAAGACCGGCCTTTTCCATGACCCGAAAGCTGGCTGCATTTTCCTCAAAAGCTCCGGCGCAGACCTCTTGAATTCCTTGACCGAGCAAGGCCTCCACCGCCGCCCGGAACGCCTCGGTGGCATAGCCTTGTCCAAAGCAGCGGGGATGCAGAGCATACCCCAGCTCTACCCGGCCTCCCTCTATCTCCACGTCATTGATAAAGCCAATCAGGTCCCCGCCCCGGTAAATGCCCGCCGTATAGTGCTCTGGGCTTTGGGAAAGGTCCCGCAGCCGCCGGAACAGCTGGTCCGCCAGCTCTTCGCTGTCGATATCCGGCACCATGTAGGTCTTTTTGACCACATCGTCTTTCAATATCTCCACCACAGCGTCCCGGTCTCCGTCCGCCATAGGCTTCAGCTCCAGCCGTTGAGTTTTTGTTATAATCATGGCTCACCCCGCCAGCTTGTCCAGGCCGGCCCGCAGCCTGCCCAGGGCCTCTTCCCGGCCCAACACAGCTAATATCTCCATGGCGCCGCCTGGGGTCACCAGGGTCCCCGCTGCCGCAATGCGCACCGGCCACAGCAGAGTGCCATTCTTCACACCCAGGGTCTGAGCCAATTCCATTAAAGCTTTGTGTATGGCGTCTAGCTCCCAGCAAGGAAGCTGCTCCAATACGCCCAGCGCTGCCTTTAACATCTCTGGAGAGTTTTCTAAGTTGGTCTTGCTCTTTTTGTTCACAAAGAAATCCGCCGGGTAATCCGGCAACTTTTTGAAGAAGCCCAGCAGCTCTGGAATCTGGTTAAATTTAGTCAGCCGGGCCCGCAAAATGGCGTCCAGTACCGGCCAAGGCTTCTCTGCATCGCCAAAGACCTCTTGATAATAGGGCATAGCCTGGGAGCGGAAAGATTCTTCTCCCATAGCCTTGATATACTCTCCATTAAACCAGTTGAGCTTATCATAATCGAATACCGCCGGGGATTTGCTAATACCCTCCACAGAGAAGCGCTCTACCAACTCCTCCAGGGTAAACACCTCTTGGTTATCCTTTGGGCACCAGCCCAGCAGGGCGATATAGTTCGTGATAACCTGGGGCAGGTAGCCATCCGCAGCCAGCCCTTCAAAACTGGTAGAGCCATGACGCTTGGAAAGCTTGGAAACACTGCCATCCTCGTTTTTACCCATAATCAAAGGCAAGTGGATGTAGGTGGGGATCTCCCAGCCAAAGGCTTCATAGAGCAGATTATATTTGGGAGTAGAGGTCAGGTACTCACAGCCCCGAACCACGTGGGTAATCCCCATCAGGTGGTCGTCAATCACGTTAGCAAAATTGTAGGTGGGGTAGCCGTCCGCCTTTAGCAGCACCTGGTCCTCAATTTCTTTATTCTCAATGGTGATGTCCCCAAACACCGTATCGGAAAAGGCGGTGGCCCCCTCCAAAGGAACTTTTTGCCGGATTACATAAGGCGTGCCGGCCTCTAGCAACCGCCGCACCTCCTCTTTAGGCAGCTCTCGGCAATGGCGGTCGTATCCGCCAAACCCATCGGTATGCAGGCCCTCCAGCCGTTCCTTAGTACAAAAACAGTAGTAGGCCTTTCCCTCTTTCACCAGCTGCTCCGCGTAGGGCTTATAAACGCCCATGCGTTGGCTTTGGATATAAGGGGCGTATGCGCCGCCCACGTCCGGGCCTTCGTCATGTTGCAGCCCCACCTGCTGAAGCGTTTTGTATATTACCTCTACCGCGCCCTCTACCAGACGCTCCTGGTCTGTGTCCTCAATGCGCAAGACAAATTGTCCCCCCTGGCTCTTAGCCACCAAATAGGCATAAAGCGCTGTGCGCAGATTCCCCACATGCATAAACCCCGTGGGACTTGGCGCAAACCGTGTTCTTACTGCTCCCATAACAGAACTCCCTCTTCCTATATAAATCTTGGTAAAGACCTGCCAGCGCGGCCTTTCCAGGCAAAAATACTGGCACCATCACACTCGCATTTTCAGTACGGCCACTTACCTATAGCAATGGGTTCATTATACCACATATCCCATATTTTGCAAGAGTCAACACATGGTAATTCGTTTTCCCAGTGCAAAAAATGAATTTTTTGTGAATTTCCTCTTGTGTTCTCATGAAAATCATGGTAAAATTTGAAACAGTCAAAAAAATTTTGCAAGTTGATGCGTTAATTTGCTAAAAGGAGTGGACAATGGACAAACAACTTACCATCTGGATTGTTATAGGTATTTATGCCATTTTCATGTTAGCTGTGGGCATTCTCTATTCCCGCAAAGGGAATGACATGTCTGCGTTTACAGTAGGCGGACGCAGCGCGGGCGCCTGGATTTCCGCGCTCTCTTACGGCACTGCCTACTTCTCGGCGGTTATGTTTATTGGCTATTCCGGCGGCTCTGGATGGAGCTACGGCCTTTGGAGTGTGTTGGTAGGCTTGGGCAACGCCGTTTTTGGCTCGTTGCTGGCCTGGCTGGTGCTGGCGAACCGCACCCGAGAATATACCCGCCGCCATGATATTAAATCCATGCCTCAGCTCTTTGAAAAGCGTTTTCAAAGCCCGGGGATGCGGCTGTTTTCCTGCGTAGTGATCTTTCTATTTCTTATCCCCTACTCCGCGTCTGTTTATAAGGGGCTTACCAGCGTCTGCTCGGTAATTCTCGGCATCAACGAGCAGGTTTGTATGGTAATTATTGCCATTGCCTCGGCCATGCTGCTGGTGCTGGGTGGTTACATTGCCACCTTAAAGGCGGACTTTATTCAGGGGTTTGTTATGATGATCGGTGTTTCCGCCCTGATTGTTCTGGTGGTGCTTTCCCCTCAAGTAGGCGGTCTTGCCACCGGTCTTTCCAACATGATGGAGTATATGAAGTCCCACGAGATGGCCCCCCTGCCCGCTGGGTCTGCCGTGGCCCTTGTCTCTACCCTGCTGATGACCAGCTTTGGCACCTGGGGCTTGCCCCAGATGGTACATAAGTATTATGGCATCCGCGATAAACAAGAGGTCCGCCGGGGTACTGTTATTTCCACTGTGTTCGCCCTGCTGGTGGCCGGGGGCGGGTATTTTATCGGTTCACTGTCCCATCTGTTTTTCGGCGAGACCATGCCGGAAGGCGGCAAAGACTTTATTGTCCCCCTAATGCTGGACTCCGCGGGTCTGCCCAATCTATTGATTGGCGTTATTCTGGTTCTGCTCATCTCCGCCTCGGTCTCTACTCTTTCCAGCATTACCCTAACAGCTTGCTCTACGGTCTCTATGGACCTGGTCCAGTCTAACCTGGCCAAAAAAATGGATGACAAAAACCTAGCCGCTTTCACGCGAATTTTATGTCTGGCCTTTGTGGTCCTCAGCTATTTTATTGCCAACTACCCTACACCAATCCTGGAAATGATGTCCTACTCCTGGGGGATCATTTCTGGTTCTTTCTTAGCTCCTTATCTGCTCTCTCTGTACTGGAAGGGCATTAACCGTGCAGGCGCCTGGGCAGGTATGCTGGGCGGCTTCTTCACTGCGTTTCTACCGGCGGTCCTTTCTGGATTTACTACTCCCAACGGCCCCTTGTATGCATGCTTGGCCATGGTGGTTTCCTTTGTTCTGTGCTTTGTGGTAAGCAAAGTTGCCACTATATGTAAGTTTCCTGGCAGCGAACCTAATGATAGTTTTTACACCGCTTCGAAAAGCTAAGCGGTAGATTGTAAATTGAATAAATAAAGAGTTAGACTGCGAAACCAAAAGGCTTTTGCCTGTTTCGCAGTCTATTTTTTGCAAAATACTGAAAGCTTCCCTTAACTTGACGGTTTTCGTCAAAAAAATGAGGCACACCTCCTGGTAGTATACCTCATGTGTTGATAAGATTTAATATTATCATTACAAAAAAGGGATGCTTCGCATGAGAAAATTAAAATCACAGTCAAAAGCTTATCTGCATTATTATGTCAAACAAACCCGTAAGCAGCTAGGACTTACTCAGGAAGAGATGGCCGCGCGCTTATCCATGTCCACTCGCTCCTATAGCGACATTGAGCGGGGTAAATCCGGGTTTTCCGCCACGACCCTACTCCTTTTTCTTTCCTTGCTACAGGATGACAAAGAGATTTTAGACATTGTCCATGGTTTTGCAAAACAAGTCTTAGACCTGGAACGAGAGGAAGTGGCTTGACATGACGAAAGAGGAAATTATAAACGCCTATCTGTCCTGGCTGGACCGGCAGCCAGGACGCAGTATCCATCCATTTATTCCTTTTACCAACGAGGACGTGTTTGAGGACAGCACTCGAGTGATCAACCGGCTTTACTACGTTTTTCCTAAGTGGACCACCAACAAGGTGGAATGCTTTATCGTTTAAGAGGAAAACGAATTTAAGAAAGATGCCAATGGCGACTTATTCCTAACCCATACTAGTTTCCACTTTCAAAAAGAATGATGCCCAGAAGGTGGAAACTGCCTGATAAATATTAATCCCCGTCCCCGGCGCTGACCTTTGAACCATGATTTTCTGTTTTAAAACAGAGTCTAGAGCAGCTCTTTTATCATGATAAAGTCATCCATCACATACCCCCGGCCAATATCAGTAGTGACCGCGTCTACCGTTTCAAAACCGTAGTGAGAATACACCTGCGCAGCATGGCGGTTTCCCTTGTTCACGGTTAATCGAATCCGAGAAAGCCCTTCTTGCCGGCTGCGGTCCTCCGCCAACTTAAAGGCCTGCCTAACCCCACCCTGGCCCTGGTACTGGGGCAGAATGTATACCTTACTAAGAAACATCTCTTCCCGTCCTTGATATCGGGCTGCAAATCCCACAAACCCCCCGGGCTGATGGTCGAAGCAGATCAGGTAATACTCATAATGCTCCTTGGCCATCTGCTCTTTTACCGCCTGGGGAGACTGGAACTTTTCCACCATATAATCTACTTGTCCCTCTGGCAGCAGTTTGTCATAGGTCCAGTGCCACACCTGTTCCGCAATAGCGCACAGTGTGCCAATCTCCTCTTCTGTTGCCGCTCGTTTCAAAAGAATCTCCATAAAGCCGCTCCTTCACATCAGTGGGTCAGAAATTTCCCGGTAATTCCCTAAAAAGGAGAACCTGGGCAATTCCTGATTTAGGGCACAAATAAGGTCCAGGGTTTCGGGGTGATGGATATTCCCGGTGAAGTC
Source organism: Acutalibacter intestini (assembly GCF_034334985.1). Classification (NCBI taxonomy): domain Bacteria; kingdom Bacillati; phylum Bacillota; class Clostridia; order Eubacteriales; family Acutalibacteraceae; genus Acutalibacter; species Acutalibacter intestini. The sequence continues at coordinate 30,511 of NZ_JAWXXL010000030.1, forward strand.
CAGGTAAAAGTCGTACTCAAATTTACTGCCTGGAATAGGGCGGGACTCAATCTTTGTCAGGTTCAATCCACCTGCGGCAAATCGCTGCAAAACCCCATGCAGCGAGCCCGTGCTATGAGGCAGAGAGAAGCAAAGACTAATTTTATTAGCCTCTTCTGGCAGGCAGACTTCTTTTGAGACTGCTACAAACCGGGTGGTATTATTTTCCACATTTTGAATCCCCCGCTGTAAAATGACCAAGCCATAGCGCTGGGCCGCCTCTGCCGAGCAAATAGCCGCTGTTCCCGCCGGACGCTTCTGGGCCACATATTCCGCTGCCGCCGCTGTATTGGAAAACTCCACTGCCTTCAAACCATGGGTGTTGATATAATCGGAACACTGAGAAAGAGCTTGGGGGTGGGAGAGAACCTGGGTCACTGGGGCATTGCTATCTGCTACAGCAACGCAATGCTGGGCACGTACATCTACCGCGCCAACAATATAGAAGCGGTATCGCAACATAAGGTCATATACGGCGGTTACCGAGCCTGCCGCTGAATTCTCTACCGGCAGCACCCCTATAGCCCCAGCGTCCACTTCTTTAAACACCTGGCTAAACTCTGGAACAAATTCAATGACTGAGCCATCAAACAGCTTTCGTGCCGCTTGGTGGGAGTAAGCCCCCCGCACGCCCTGGCACACCACACGCTGGGGCCTGGGCTCAGTCCGCTGGGCAGTACGTTCCAGCTCCCGCAGGGCCGTACCCCCTTCTAAAAGTCCATGTTCTCTGGCACGGCTAATCGCCATCAAGCTTTGGAAAAAAGCCACCGCGCTGCCGCCGAACTCTCCGGCCTGGGAACGGACCCTTTCTAAAATTTCCTGTTCCCTTTGGACGTTTCGCACTGGCGCGCCTACTTGCCCTTTCAGCTTTGCCACCCGCTCTACACACCCCATCCGTTCTATAAACAGCGGTAACAGCTGGCTGTCGATATGGTCAATCCGTTCCCGTTCCTCTGCCAAACGGGCCTGGTATTCCTGTTCTGTCATGTGGTACCGTCCTCTCCGTTTATACTCAAACCAATTTAACACTAACACATCAAATCTGTGATTCCAAACATCATACTGTCTTGCTTGAAAGGTCTATCAAAGCAGCGGGATCTCTGGCAAAGCGGTCCCAGGTTCTGTTTTAGGCCGATGGCCTATCCAAGAGTCCGCTTTGGGCCAATAATTCCAGCACCGCCACACAAGCGGCAGCCTCTACCGCCACTGCGGCCCGGGGCACGATGCAGGGGTCATGCCGGCCGGTAACAGTCAGCTTACTTGGGGTCATAGAGGTCAAATTTATCGTGTCCTGTTCTCTGCCAATGGAGGGCGTTGGCTTGAACGCCGCCCGGAAAATTATGGGCATCCCATTGGTAATGCCCCCTAAAATGCCCCCCGCGTGGTTGGTGCGGGTCTTGACTTTATCACAAGATAGAAACATGGAGTCATTATTCTGGCTGCCCAGCAGCTCCGCCACGGAAAAGCCCGCGCCAAACTCCACTCCCTTTACAGCCGGGATGCCGAACACAAGGGATGCAATGAGATTTTCCGTCCCGCCGAACATAGGATTTCCCACCCCCACCGGCAAGCCGGTCACAGCACACTCTACCACACCACCTATGCTGTCTGCCTGTAGCCGGGCCCGCTGAATCTCCTCCCGCATTGTCTCTTTAGCCCTTGGGTCAATCACCGGAAAATACTCTTTACTCAGTCGCTCCAGCAGCTGAGGAGCGGGCTCCACTGGGTCAAAGGGCTGGTCCACCCCCCCGCCCACCCGGGAGACGTGAGATGCCACCAGAATCCCCCGCCGGGCCAGCATTTGCCGGGCTACTGCCCCGGCAAAGACCAGGGGCGCGGTCAACCTTCCGGAAAAGTGCCCGCCCCCGCGAACATCGTTGTGCCCGCCGTATTTTATAAAGGCTGTGTAGTCCGCATGACCAGGACGGGGCAGCACCCTTAGCTGGCTGTAATCTTTAGAGCGCTGGTTGGTATTTTCAATGATGGCGCACAGCGGCGCGCCCGTGGTTACCCCGTCTATTAGGCCGCAGAGCACTTTCGGCTGGTCGGTCTCCCGACGGGTGGTAGCGGTAGGGTCTTGTCCCGGCGCACGACGGGACATCTGCACCAGAACTTGCTCCCAGTCCAGTGCTTCTCCGGCAGGAAGACCGTCCAAGTTGACCCCAATGGCTGTGGTATGGCTACCGCCAAAAATGGACATCTTAATTCTTTCACCCCAGGTGGATGACATTCGCCTCGCCTCCTATTTGACGTAAATCTTCATAAAAATTCGGGTAGGTCTTCTGGATGCTCCAGGCGTCAGTCACCCGGACCGGCCCTGTGCTCCGTAGGCCTGCTCCTGCCAGGGCCATTACCACCCGGTGGTCGTTGCAGCCCTTAGCCACCCCGCCGGAACAGTTCTCGACCCCTTGGATCACCAGTTGGTCCTCTGTAGAGAACGCATGCCCACCCAGGGCGTTAATAGCCTCCTCCATAGCGGCCAACCGGTCGCTCTCCTTTAGGCGCAGCCGGCCGGCATTGATCATCCGGGTCTCCCCTTGGCTTAGGGCCGCACAGACCGACGCAGCCGGTACCATGTCGGTAATCTGAGATACATCTATCTCCTGTCCCCGCAGCCCACCAAAAGGCTGAGCAAAATGCTTATTTTGAGCTACCAAGCAGCCGGCCTCCCAATGTAGGTCTAGCCCAAAACCACAGAATACCTCCACACAAGCCCTATCTCCCTGTAAGGAGTGGGGGGATAGGCCAGCGATCTCCAGCCTTGCCCCAGTGGGTGAGAGTGCCGCCAGATTTAGGAAAAACGCCGCCTGTGACCAATCGCCCTCCACGGTGTACTCCATGGGCAAGTATCTCTGCCTCCCCGGGACTCGCCATCCCTGGGCAGTGGGCGTTACCGTAATACCGAAATCCTTCAGAACAGAAAGGGTCATATCCACATATCCACTGGACTCTAGGGGCGAAGTAAGGGACACTTCACTGTCCTCAGAAAGCAGCGGCAGGGCAAAAAGCAGCCCCGTTACAAACTGCGAGCTGATATTTCCTGGCAACGCGAAAGTTCCTGGGGTCAGTTGGCCCTCTATTTCCAGAGGAAGCCCGCCCTGGGTGCGAAATGTCACGCCATGAGCTGGCAGCAGGTCCGCATATACGCCAATCGGTCTCTCCGGCAAACGTCCCCGGCCAGTGAACCGCCATCTTCCCCCCAGCGCGGCGGCAATGGGTATGATAAACCGCAGCAAAGAACCGGATTCCCTGCAATCGACCTCGCCCCTCAAAACAGGCGCCCCAGGCTCTACCACTACCTCTTGAGAGTCCCGGTCAAAGTTGGCGTAAGCACCCAGTGCCCGCATTGCCCCCATGGTGGCAGAGATGTCTTCGCTGGCCGCCATATTGCCCAGTCTGCTTTTTCCCCCGGCCAACGCCGCACAAAGAAGCGCCCGGTGGGCGGCACTTTTACTGGGAGGTATATTCACTCGTCCACCCAAAAGACTTCTCCCATATTGCACCTGGTACATATTGTCCTCCTCTATTCAAAATTTACGATTTTTATGATTCATTATAGCAGTTATCCCGCTTGCTTGCAAGAAAAATCGGGGTAAGTCTGAGCTTGGGCGCTCTCTTTATTATACTCCATCTTGCTTTTTAGCTTATATTGCAGTAAAATGAGAAAAAAGGAGGCCGTACTTATGACAAATGAAGAAGCAAAAATTTCTGCCGGAGTCCTGTTTTGTCCCGGCGACCCAGAGCTACGGGCCATTAAGCGGAAAGCCCATAACCTAAATACCCAGTACAACGCTACCTTTGAGGATGAAACCGAAAAGCGGGCGGAAATTCTAAAGGAGCTGGTGGGAGAAATGGGAGAGGGCTCTTTTATTCAGGGGCCTATTGCCTTTCACTATGGCATACATACCCATATTGGAAAACGATTTTTTGGCAATTTCAACCTAACCATCCAGGACGACGCTTCGGTGACCATTGGAAACGACTGCAATTTTGGCCCCAACGTCACAATTGTCACCCCCATTCATCCTCTGCTTCCAGAGGAAAGAAAAGTACTCTACAACCGCGCCGGCGAACCCAAGCGCCTATGCTATGCCAAGCCTGTGGTGGTGGGCAGCGACTGCTGGTTTGGCGCCAACGTGGTGGTATGTCCCGGGGTAACGATTGGAGACGGCTGTGTAATCGGCGCTGGAAGCGTGGTTACCCGTGATATACCGGCCCACAGCTTTGCCGCCGGGAATCCCTGCCGGGTTATTCGCCCCATTACCCAGGAAGACAGTATGGAAAATAAGCCAGAAATCGCCGCCGGTTATACCGCCAAAAAGCCCGAATAATGAAAAGGCCGCAGAATGCTTTTATGAAACATCTGCGGCCTTTTTCATTAGAGATTATCATCTTTTTCAGCCAGCCGGACAATTAAGAGCAGATCTACCAGCCTAAGTTCGCCATCATTGTCCACATCCGCCGCCTCCCAGTGCGCCTGTGTTCGGAAAGTAGTCGCGCCTAAAAAGCACCTCTGCGCCAAAAGAACGTCCTCCCGGTCCACCTGGCCAGAGCCATCGCAGTCTCCAAATATGGCAATTTGTAGCCGCTGGCCTGTAATACTGTTTTCTACCATCATACCGGTTTTCATCTTACCGCCGGTTACCAGAACCTCCCCGTCGGTATAGACCAAAACCGGCTCTGGGCCACAGAGCTCCCGGACCTGGGTCAGTGTAGAACCACTGGGCAACATCAGGAAATTACCGTCAATGCGGGGTTCTCTGGCATTTGCAAGAATATCTGGGCTAGGTTGTCCATCATCAGGGGTAGGGCTCGGTTCCAGAGAAGGCCCCGCACTGGGAGAAGGTTCTTCCGTAGGCTCATTGGTAGGCGTAGGGTCTGTGCTGGGCTCAGGCTCTACTGTAGCTGGTGGGCTGGGTACCTCCTCTACGGGAGAAAATACACCCTCCACTATCTGAAACATCCCGTTTTCCATGGTCAAGATATAGGGGCCAGCCACTGCAATCACCCGGCCGTTTACCGCACAGGCCTCCTCCTGTTTTCCTTCCCAAGAGTACTTCCAAACCGTACTGTTCCCATCAGAGAGGTAAAAGCCTTCTTCTCCGCCCCAGCAGAAGTCCGGGTCCATCGCTGCACCGCTGAGCACCGGAACTATCTCTCCTTCTTCCAGCAGACAGATCGAACCGCTTTCATCCACGAAAGCCTCATCACCCAAAAGCTTTACCGGACTCAGGCAGGAATATCGTTCCATTTCCTCTTCTTGTCCACTTTTCCAACGGCAAAGAATCTGGTTCGAATAGGCATAAATCCATCCCCCAGGACTCACCGCCAGGTAGTCTATACAGTCCAAAGAGCTTTCCGCGCCGGTCTCATCCCCTGGGTAATAGGTAGTAAAGGATCCTTCCTGTACCGCTACGTACAACTCACCGCTGGAAGAAAACGCACATTGCTCTTCACTTCCCAGAGGCGCAAGAAAAAACTGGGTATATTCCGCGGCAGCGTCCATATCCAGACCTGCGTCCAAAGGAGTCAAAGTTTGTAGACCGTCACCAGCATTTAGCACCCATAGCTTTCCGCCAGAAACCGCGAGCTCTCTGGGAGAGTCTGTTAGCTGTAAAGGGTCGAATAGCCGGTCCGTCCCGTATACAGTGGCCCCATCTCCCTCTTGAAAAGCCAGAAAAAACTTGTCCTCAGAGCAGTCAAATAAAAGGAGCCTTTTCCCTTCCGGGTCTATGACGGCAAGAGGCTCCAAGTTCACCGGTCTGACCGTCCCCTGAAACAAAGCAAAGACCATCACTAGAAGCCATAATATCGCTAACTTTATCTTGGCCTCAAGCCTTGGCACCCTCTCTGTGGTGGTTCTGTCTTTCATGCCCAGCCCTCCTTACTTTCCCATTCACAGTCATTTTCCCGGGCATCCCCTAATCAGCCAAAATGGCCAAAGATTGGCGGTTGACCTACAAGGCGCTTCTGCCTGGATTAACGGAATGGAATGCTACCGAAGTTGATATGAAGATTGCTTTTCAAACAGAGTAGAAACCCGTCAACAATTACCAAATGCAATACTGTCATAAGTATATTTTTAGTTTATATGCTATTCCATTTCTTGTCAAGCAGTCAACACGATTTTTCTTCTCATTTTTTGTATAATGTGATACATTTTCACAAATTCAATAAAATGACTAAAAGTCAAATTTATCTCTTGCGCGAAGGACAAACCTGCGTTATAATAGAGGAAAAACTGGAAGAGGGCGATACCATGGGAAAAGTGCAGGAAAACAAACAGCAAAAGCGCCAGGCCCTGTTGGACGCCGCATACGACCTGTTTTTAGAGCAGGGACTGAACAAGACCAGCATTGACAGTATTGTTCATCGCGCAAAGGTGGCAAAGGGTACCTTCTATTTGTATTTTTCCGATAAGGACGCCATTTTGCAGGCTCTCATGTGGCGCATCAGCGAACACATCTTTGACGAAGCCTTAGCAGAGGTTGCCAAACTGGGACAAGTTCCTTTTAGCCAAAAGGAGCTTGCTCTTGTAGACTACATCATTGAGTACCTGCGCCGCAACTCTTTCTTGCTGCGGCTTATCCGCCACAGCCTGCGCTGGCCCAGCATCGACCAGTTAGACAGCGGAGAGCCGCCCGCTCTATTTGCCAAAGTGTTTCATGTAATTCGAGCCTGTCCAGAAATGGCAGGCCGAAATGAGCGAGAGCTCTACCAGCGGCTGACCGCCATTGTCAGCATGTGTATCAGCGTCTGCTATGGATGCGTTATTGAGCATAGTCCCGACACTCTGGACAACATGAAGCCTGTGCTGTATGACATTATCAAAAAGAGCCTTTAAGGAGATTTTTATGAATTATCCTCTTCTGTTAGCCCAGGCTGCTGCCCTAGTGGAGAACGAACGCCACCCAGTGCCGAACCTGGCCAATCTTTCCGCTTTGCTTTGGGAACACATGGACGGTATCAACTGGGCGGGGTTTTACCTTACTGTGAAGGAGGAGCTGCTTTTGGGCCCTTTTCAGGGAAAACCAGCCTGCATCCGTATTCCCTGGGGGCAGGGTGTTTGTGGCACGGCTGCCGCGCAAGGGAAGGTCCTAGTAGTGCCAGATGTGCACTCCTTCTCCGGACACATCGCCTGTGATAGCTCCAGCCGTTCGGAAATTGTCGCGCCACTGCTATATGAGAACCGGGTGGTGGGAGTGCTGGACATAGACAGTCCCATGTTAGCCCGTTTCACACCTGAGGACGCGGCTGGACTGGAGCAACTAGCCCAGTTGGCTGCGGCTGCCTGCGACTGGAACCTATTCGCGTAATGCGGGGAATTCTAGAGAGGGTCTCCCCCACCGCCAAGCTGGCTCTAATTTTGTGCGCCGCTCAGCTGCCTCTTCTTCGCCGAATGACAAGCGGACCACAGTACATCACGGTCCATAGAACTCCCGCGATTAGCGGAATTCCCAGCAAATATCCTGGACTGCCCAGCCAGCTCTCGAACCAAGCCAGAGGGTTGTTTTCTCCAGCCCGGGCCAGAAACATAAAATTGGTCCCAAACGCCTGGTTGAAAAAGTAGATTCCTACCGCCACTAAAAAAGCGACCGGAAGCACTTTTGCCAGCCGCTGAAAGCAGGGCGAAAATCCTCCGCAGAGCAGTAAAACTGGATATAATAACAGCAAAATATGGGCGGTAAAGCTATGAATGCACAGCGCGTTGGCCAAGGGCAGATAGGCCCAGCCTGGAAATATCAGAGCTAGCAGCGCCCCAGGCAGACACACAGCATACAGTACCTCTCGCAGGCACTGGCTAGGGCGAATGGCGTCTGTTGCAATGAGAAAAATATTAACGCTGCATAAGTGCAGCGGAAGAAACGACAGACGAAAGTTTCCGCTGCGCAGGGCAATATAATATTTAAGCAGTTCATCAACCACCAGAAGAACCGCCACTGCCCGCCGCGCGGTCCGGCGGAAGCTTTCTCCCCAACCGCGGTAAAGCCTGCCTAAAAACAAGCACAGGCCAAAGGCCAGGGCGATCCATAAAAGATGTCCGACGCACCAGGGACGGAAGCCCGCCCCTGGCGGTATAGTATATTCTGTATCCCAAAAAAATGATGTGTTTATCATAGCGAATAGGTCTCCAGCCTTTGCTCCCTTACACCGGGGGGAAGCACCCCTCACTTTTTTACATGAATGCGGCAAACACAGTTGAAGAAAAAAAGAAGCGTTTCCTTTTTACACAAATCTTTAAGATGAGAGCGCCGCACAAAGAACTTCCTCTCTGTACGACGCCCTCTCTTTTATTATTGGCAAATTAGACCCGCTCTATGCTTTTTTGAAAGCCTCTATTTTAGGCACAGCAGCACTGTTTCGTTAGGATAACTTCTCCTGTACAGCTGGGCTCGTCGCGGATGATTTCTCCCACACAGGGCACATAGATGCGGCCGGACTGCGGATTTTTAACGCTTACAATCGGCGCCGTCAGAGTAGCCTCAACTTGGGAGCGCTCAAAGCTCAAGTCTGTGTCAACCATCTGGCAATTTACAAGCTTTAGGCCCTTGCAGTAGCACAAAGGCTGGGTGCCGATGATCTTACAATTTTCAAAGGTAACGTTCTCGCAGTACCAGGCCAAATACTCGCCCTTTATAGTACTATTTCGTACCGTCACATTTTTTGCGTGCCAAAAAGCGTCTTTGGTATCAAACTTACAGTTTTCAAAGCTGGAATTCTCAATGTACTGGAAAGAGTACTTGCCCTTTAGGGTGACTCCGTCAAAACGCAGTCCGTCAGAGCGCATCATAAAATATTCGCTCTCTGCCCTACAGTCCTTCATCTCCACATCATGAACCGACCAGCCGAACTCTGGGGAAATAATATCGCAGTCCCGCATTTTGATGTCTCCACATTCCCGCAGGGCTTTGATTCCGTGAAGTTTGGTGCGGGTCATCTCCACATGGTGGGAATACCACAGCGCCGCCCGACACAGCGGGGTCATTTCAGAGTCTGTGATGGTTAGGCTCTCATCATGCCAAAAGGGATAGCGCAGGTTAAAAAAGCAATGCTCCACCACAATGCCGCAGCCTTCTTTAAAGGCGCTTTCTCCATCGGCGGGTCCGTCAAAAGCACAGTTTTTTACCAGCATATCTCGTGCGCCATATAAAGCGCGTTCTTGGTCAAAGGTTTTATTCTCTACAGTGGTCATGACAACGCTCCTTTTTTCAGCTGGATATAAGTCAGCATTTTTTAATGTCTACCATTATACTCCACTTTCACAAAAAATGCAAATGCTTCTCTCTTATACTTTGTCATGCTCTGTAGGCATCGTTCTATTTTTTCTCTTGATCCTCTTCCCTTTCCGCCTGAGGGACCTGAGCCCTCCGCTGTTCTTTTTGCATATCTTGTATCAGTTTCTTTTGCTGTTCCCGGCGCTCCCGTGCCTGCCGGCGAGGCCGAGCTGTACACAAAAGGATAATACCCACAATGGCCAAGAGGAGAACTAGGGTGGGCAGATGCACCACCAAGAACAGCCCCAGCTCCTGGAAAAACCTTCCCAGATCCCGGGCGTTCTCTTTCATGCCAGACCACGCCCTGCTCATCCAGCTTTCTGGCTCGGGCTGGGTTAGGTCCGCCACCTCCCGCAAGTTTAGATAAACCGTGCTGTAGTCGATCTGATTGTCGTAGACCCGTAAGGTGGATTCATAGCTTTGCAGCTGGGCCCGCACCGTGGCCAGCCTGTCCTCTATGTTGAGGATGTCCTCCAGACTTTTGGCCTCCTCTAGCAGCTCCAAAAGCCGGCCTTCCTCTACCCGCAGAGCCTGACGGTAGCTCTCTGCATCCACATAGTTCAGGGTTACGTCCTCTTCCTGGCGGGAACGGGTAACAATATTACAATTTTCTCCCACAGTTTCCAAAAAATGATTCAGCTGCTGGGCGGGCACCCGCAAGGTCATCTGACAGCTGCGGTTATGACTACCATAGGAATCCATCTCCGAAGATTCCACATAGCCTTCTACCTGTTGCAGCTCTTCCTCCAGCCAGATAAGAAAGCTATCATATTCTTTGGTCTCTGCGCCTAAGTGCACAGTAGTAATCAGCTTTCGATGATCTCGGGGACGCACCCCTTCTGTAGATTCAGGCGTGGACTCAAATCCCCGTTCCACCTCCTCCACAGCGGCCGAGCTGGTACTGCCGGTTTCCTGGGCCGCATATGCGTTGCTCTTGTCCCCACCGTTTCCTGCACAGGCGGAGAGGCTGAACACCAGCAGAATTACCAGACTCATCCCCAGGACAGCTCTTAATTGCATCAGACGCTTTCTCATAAGCACACTCTCCTTTTCTTGATATTCTCACCAAAAGTATAGCAAGACAGGAGAATCTTTTCAACACAAATTGCAGGATTGTAACCTAAACTTACTAAATTGTAATGAGTCCCTTCAAAACTTTACCTTGTGCTTATGGTTGGCTCCTAAAACGCCGCCGATAACTCCGCCCAGCAGCACGGCCGCGGCCTTTCCCGCGCCGCCCAGGCCTGGCTGTACCTGATACAAGCATACTGAAACTAGCGCGGCGCACACCAGCAGCAAGGCGCCTCCTGACAAGCCCAGCAGTAGGCCCTTCTCTCGAACGGAAAGAGAAGACAGGAACCCGCCCAAAAAGGCCGCAACACATCCTATTAGGGTGGTAATCAACGCTAAACTTCCCCTGGGCAGAGATGCGGAGCGGCACACAAAAAAGGCCGCAACAGCCAGCAGCAGCGCACTAATCCCCAGGGTAATAAACGCGGAGAGAAGAAATGCCTTGAACCATTTCATAACAAAAAGACCTCACAGCTTTTTTAGTATGGTACATACGCTAAGTATGATACATCCTTATGAGCTGCGGGGCCCTCTTATTCATAAAACCATCAAATCATTTTACAAGCTTTTAGGCATCGTCTTCATGCACAGTCTCTACGCTGCCAATGGCCCAGCGCTTCACCCGCAGCTTTGATTTATCGCTGCCTGTTTCGATGATTACAGACTCAGACTCATCCTTTACCGCGACGATGCGTCCGCAGATTCCGCCAATGGTAGTAATCTCGTCTCCCACCTGGGCGTTTTTGCGCATTTCAGCCTCTTTTTTCTTCTTTTTGTTCTGCGGGCGGAAAAAGATAAAATAAAGCGCTACAAAAAACAGGCCATACACCAAAAGCATAATGATCAGGCTCATTCCACCGCCCTGTGCCGCCGCCGCGTCCAATAGATTCAGGTTAGACATTTTGTTTTGTACACATCCCTTCCAATGATTACAACTGATTATAGCAGGAAAGCCTGAAACATGCAAGTAAATTTGTAAAAATCCACTTTTGTTTTTCCCACGGCTAAATCCGACGGGCCAAGGGCCCTATGTTCGCATTGAAAAATTCTTCAAAGCGGTCCTGGTCCAGAGCATCACGTATCTGCCGTAACAAATTATTATAAAAAAACAAATTATGCATCACTGTTAACCGCAAGGCCAGCATTTCTCCCGCCTTGAATAAATGGTGGATATACGCCCGGGTAAAGCGTCTGCACACCGGGCACTGGCAGTTTTCGTCTAGGGGAGCTTGGTCCAAAACATACTTGGCGTTCATCATGTTCCGGCACCCCTGCTGGGTAAAGGCATGACCGTGGCGGGCGTTACGGCTAGGCATGACACAGTCAAACAAGTCCACTCCCCGGCGGACCGCCTCCAGAATATTGGCCGGGGTGCCCACGCCCATCAGATAGCGGATCTTGTCTTTCGGCATATAAGGCTCAATGGCCTCAATCATAGCGTACATTTCTTCTGTGGGCTCCCCTACCGCCAGGCCGCCGATACCATAGCCATCCAACTCCATATCCGCGATGCGCTTCATATGCTCTACCCGCAGGTCTGCAAAGGTGCAGCCCTGGTTAATGCCAAACAGCAGCTGCTGGGGGTTGAGGGTACCCTCCAGGGCGTTTAGCCGGGCCATCTCTGCCTTGCAGCGTTCCAGCCAGCGGGCTGTGCGGGCACAAGAATTTTTGGCGTATTGATATTCCGCCGGATTCTCCACACACTCGTCAAAGGCCATAGCAATGGTAGATCCCAGGTTAGACTGGATACGCATACTTTCCTCTGGCCCCATAAAAATTTTGTGGCCGTCAATATGGGAGGCAAAGGTGACCCCCTCTTCCCGGATATTCCGAAGCTTGGCCAAAGAGAACACCTGAAAACCGCCGCTATCGGTAAGTACCGGACCGTCCCAGCCGGTAAACTGCCGCACGCCCCCCAGCTGCTTCACCACCTGGTCTCCTGGACGCAGGTGCAGGTGATAGGTGTTGCACAGCTGCACCTGGCAGTCCAGCTCTTTCAGGTCATAGGCGGACACCGCCCCTTTAATGGCCCCTGCGGTGGCCACGTTCATAAAAGCTGGGGTTTGTATCGTCCCATGAACTGTTGAAAACTCTCCCCGCCGGGCTTTGCCAGCATTTTTGATTAGTTTGTACATAAAAGAACTCCTTATCACAATTTATCTTTTCTGTCATCCAGCTATGGTATCTATCTAATATCAGGGCTGGTCTTTCTCTACATTCTAAAATAAGCTCATCTGCTTTCCTTGCTCTCGGCTCTTCCCCATACGGGCTTCTCCTCTATCAACCAGTTCCTGGGGCAGTTCATGGAGAAACGCGGAAGGCTCTTGGGTATAGGTCAGGATTAGTGCCTCCTTTGCCCTGGTAAGAATCTGTTTAGCATCTATTTAAGAGCAGACGAATAAAGGCAAGAGAAAACATTTGAAAAGAGTTCTGTAATTTACGTTCGCAGTTTTTCCAGAGTCTCCGACATTTGTCGAGCCA